>JBEBHM010000036.1:0-22348 GCA_040080875.1 Pirellula sp. | reverse complement strand
AAGGCTTGGCCAAGCGTATTGTTGATTTTGTGAGCTCCCGTATGGTTTAAGTCCTCTCGCTTGAGCCAAATTTGAGCACCACCGAGATGCTTGCTGAGACGCTTGGCATGATACAAGGGAGATGGCCGCCCCACGAACCGCTTCAACAGCTCGTTCAGTTCCGCATGAAAATCCGGATCCGCCATCGCTCGACCGTACTCGACCGTCAATTCGTCTAGAGCCCGGGTCAAGGTTTCCGGAACATAGCGACCGCCAAAGTCACCGAATCGACCGTTCAAGTCGGGCACTTGCTGGACGGCAGTCGAAGTTTCAGAACGGTTGGAAGTGTCTGGGGGGCGAGCAAGACTCATCGATCTCTGGATCGTTAGTGGAATGGGACCGCGACAGGAGCCCCATTGTCGATGCAGTCCAAACGATGGTCAAGCGACAAACGAAACGAGTTTTGCATGAACCTGCACCAACCAATCCGCCGTTTGCCGGATCTCGGCCTCCGTATTGAATCGCCCAATTCCAAATCGCAAGCTCGCTCTTGCCTGATCCTCACTCAATCCGAGTGACAACAGAACATGACTCGGATGCGGTTCGGCCGATGTGCAAGCAGACCCGCTGCTCACCGCAAGCTCTGGCAACGCCAACATCAACGACTGGCCCTCTACCTTGGGAAAACAAACGTTTAGGTTACCGGCCAACCTTTGCGATGATCGATTCAAGCCCCAACGAGGACCGTTTAATCCCAAGCCTTCGATCCGTTCGTTGAGCAAATCCCACAAGAGATTCCTAAGTGCGGCTTGTTCTGCCATCTCAACGTCGCACCTCGAGTTCGCTAACTCAAGAGCTCTCGACATTCCGATGATGCCCACACTATTGAGCGTTCCCGAACGCAAATTCGATTGTTGGCCACCTCCCAAAATCTGCGCCTGGATCCGAACAGGCGTGGGGGACTGACGTACATAAAGCCCCCCAATTCCCTTGGGTCCATAAAATTTGTGGGCGGAAAAGCTCAGCAAATCAACCCCGAGCTCCGAAACATCGACACTCATTCGTCCAACCGCTTGGCTTGCGTCCGTGTGCAACGGTATTTCAAATCGTTTGCAGACCTTGGCTATTTCGGCAATCGGTTGGATGGTGCCTATTTCGTTGTTGGCTAACATGACGCTTACCAACGCTGTGTCCTCGTTGATCGATTCCACCAACCGATTCAAATCCACTCCGCCAGCAAACCCATGCTCATTGGGGAACACCGGCAATCGAACGACTTCAAATCCGCTGCGTTCCAATCTCAACAAAGGATCGAGCAATGCGCGATGCTCAGTGATCAATGATACGATGCGACGCCGCCGTTGCTTCGGGTGAAACGCGACACCGAACAACGCCAAATTGTTGCTCTCGGTGGCACCGCTGGTCATGACGATTTCATCCGATTCAGCGTTCAAGCAACTTGCTATTTTTTTAGTCGCCTCGCCCACTAACCTGCCCGCTTCGCGTCCCGCCTCATGCGTCGTGCTTCCCGGATTCGCGTAGTGCTCCTCCATAAAACGAACCATGTCGGCGACTACCGTAGGGTCGGTGCGAGTCGTTGCATGATTGTCAAGATAGATCATTGGAATTCAAATCATCAAATGGTGCTCAGTATGCCCAAGCGATTGGATAAGCACTACTTTGGCAAGTTCTGGGCCGATTGCTTCTCAGCCGCTTGTTTCTCGGTCGCTTGCTTCGCCGCCTTGACTGAGTCGACATAAGTTTTGTACAAGTTCCGCCAATTTCGGCCATTGGAAATCAAGTGCTGTTCCGACTTAGTCTTGTAAATCTCGAAGATGCCTGAAATTTCTTTCATGCTTCGATAGTCGATCGCCATCTCGCGCGCTTCCTTGAGGTATCCGAGGATCGTCTTTTCCTCGTCAGCTGTGAGGTCATTGACGATGGCTTTGTAACCGTTCATCGTAAATGCCACTTTGCCAATCGTATATTGATCCAAAATCTTCTCCACGTCGGACTCCGACAAGTCCTTTCTTAGGCCCGCCATCAATCTCTCATGTACAGATACGGGAATCGCAGAGTCCGCGATCATCTTCCGGTCCAACTCGCTCAACCGCTTGCCCGACAACGGATTGATCCCCTCCGGCACCGTTTTGGCTGGATGCTCATCGTGCCACGATTGCACTGCCTGTAGATGTGTTGCAACAACTCGAATAAGCCGTTCTCGCCGTTCTACGTCGGTCAGACCAAGCTTTTCGATCCATTCCGCCGCCCTCTTACGGTGTTCATCTTTTGGAATTGCTTCGTCCTGAGCATTTCCCACTCTACAAACTAGCATCGCTAGCCCAACGGCCACCGCCAAAGAAACGCTTGACGGAACAATTGACTCAATGATTGACTTGGTTTTCATGAACAAAGCGACACTCCTTGCTGATCACCACCGAGTTCATCTTGATTTCATCTGGGTGGGATCGCGATTAATGGATAGTTCCCTTGGATGACCTACATTCCCCCTAGCTGACCAATCTTCGCTCCACCTAGCAAGGAGGCATTCGCTATTTCGTCGCAAGTCCATCCATGGTTTTGACTTGAGCCAAAGATTCTGGCTCGAAATTGCCAATAGAAGCAAACAAAGGTCTAAAGGTCTGGAAGGATCCCACGTCATGAACGTTGGCAAAAACCAAGCTGGACGATATTATTTGTAATGTTGGATGGACAAGGGTGGTTAGTGTTTATGCCTTTCGCCGTTTTGTTTAACGATGCTCAATAGACAAAGGCCCAGAGTGAATGGATTTCCTGGCACCGGTTTGTATTGCGACAGCATAACTTTGTAATATGTCCTAAGATGTAGTGGTTGTCCCACTCCTTCCGTTTGCCAGAAAGGCGAAGAGCATTACGACGACTCTTTGATTACGCGGCTCCCCGTGTAATTGTCGCGTGACTGGAACTATGGAACGCTACCCCAGTGCAAGTGAGCACTTGTCAACTCCGAAGGCAGCTTATGTTCATGTCCCATTCTGCCACTCTCGTTGTCCCTACTGCAGCTTTACGGTAGTCGCGAATCGATTGGACTGGGTGGATCGCTACGTCGAGGCTGTCACTCGTGAGCTAAAGACTCTCGGTCGCCCACACACTGTAAACACGATCTTCATTGGTGGTGGAACACCGACAATCCTACCGCGCGAACCGATGGTGCGGTTGTTAGAGGTGATCCGCCAGTGGCTTCCACTGGCGGACGATGGAGAATGGAGCATTGAAGCAAATCCTCAAGACGTCGATCGGAATCTCTGTCTTCTTCTGCGCGATCAGGGGCTCAACCGCATCAGTCTGGGGGGCCAATCCTTTGATACGGCGAAACTGAAGATGCTTGGACGAGATCATACGGGCGATCAACTTGCCAGCTCCATCGACATAGCGTCCCAATGGTTCAATGAAGTCTCGGTCGACTTGATTTTCGGGGTACCCGGTGAAGATTTGCAAGTTTGGAAGTCGGACTTGCAAACGGCAACGTCGAGCTGTGTAAGCCATCTCTCCACTTATGGCCTGACCTACGAGAAAGGCGCTCGCTACTGGGCGCAACTTCAGAAAGGCCAGATCGTAGCTGTCGCGGAAGAATCAGAGCTGGAGATGTATCTCTTTGCCATTGAAACACTCACGCTGCATGGCATGAATCATTACGAAGTTTCGAATTTTGCCAAACCAGGAAGCGAGTGCCGCCACAACCAGACTTATTGGCAGGGCAATGCCTGGCTAGGCTTTGGACCAGGCGCTGCGGCCTATGTTGATGGCACACGTTCGGTCAATCACCGAAGCACTCTCAAGTACCTTCAGCGAATGGAGACCGGACAGTCACCCGTTGAAGAGTCGCAAACACTGGACTGGTCAACGCGAACCCGCGAGCGATTTATCTTCGGTATGCGTCAATTAAAAGGAGTCGAGTGGAGTTCGCTCGCCAGCTCAGGTGAACCTCAGTCCGTTGAAGCCATCGCACGACAATTGCCCAAACACATCACATCGGGATGGATGGAGTGGCATGAAGGCCACATTCGCTTGACGCCACAGGGGCTGCCAATCAGTGACTCTCTTTGGCTGGACTATTGGTAAGTAAGTGAATTGCCACAAACCTAATCTCTTAACCCATATCAAAGATGGCAAATCAAACGAGTTAGATCGTCGGAGCGTCCCACTTCCTTGCCGTTAACGAAGACGATGAGCCCCTTGCCTCGTTGGTAGCGAGATCCGTCCTTGTCCCAAACGATCGCTACGTCGCGGCCATGATACTTGACCCCATCCAGACAAAACCAGTCCCATCGGACCTCGGGCACCAACGGTTGGACCTCGATCCATTCATCGTCCTCGCGTGGCCTTAGTCCGATCAATCCAGTAATGATCAGATCACTAAAGGTTGAGTGATTGTAGTTCCGGCTTCGCTCCTGGTCCCCCTTAAGCCAATATCCGGTGACTTCGTCAAGGTACTCGCCGACGTAAGGCCGACCTCGATGGTATTGCGATTCGACATACAATTCGAGATGGCGCATGTAGTCAGCGCGATCCACCTCTCGACAATCGCCCTCCCCAATCCGATTCGCCATCCCTGTCAAAGTTTGAGATGTCGCAAAAGGCCAGACAGCCCCGTCCCATTCGCAATTGCAGCAACCATTAGTCCTAAACTTTGGGTGACTTCGTTCAGCCGTTGTCAGACCGTACGGCGCCAAAAACCCTCTCTCGCTATTGACCAGTTCCCAAGCTCTATCATGCTGTCGGTTGGCTAGTCGGAAATACCACGGGATAAACCCAATTTGCTCTCGTACTTCTGCAAAGGATCCGTCTTCTTTGACTGTCTCGAAGAACTGACTCTTGGGATTCCATAGTTTTTCTAACACCAATCGCTTGAGCGAGTCCGCCTTGCCTTGAAACTTGGTCGCGACGGCTGAGTTGTCGGCCAAGGCGGCGATGCGACTAATCGCACCCGCATTGCCTGCCATATAGCTATTGATCGTGGGTCTAGCATTCTTGACCGTACGGCCGCCACTTATTTGCTCCTCCATCCCGTCTCGAACATCGTACTGCCAGTACAAACCATCCGTCCTAAGGTGCTCTCGTTCCCAAAATTCATACTCAGCCACAGCGTCCGGCAGCAGGTTCACCAGGAAATTCTTGTCGCCGTCGACATGATACTTTTCCAGAAATGCAAACGGTGCCCAACTGCTAAACTTATGCAGGCGAGACATCGGGGCACCGTTATTCCCGCGAAACCAAACGTGAATATACTGATCAAGGTATTTGGAATCACGAATCCATCTCGCCTCCATGATGTGATGCCCGAGCGCACAACTGATCAAGTTGTGCTGGTCTGCATAAGATCTCGGCACCAGAAACTCGGTCATCGCGAAACCCGATGGGGTCTCCCGAATGTGCTTTCGCAATGACCACCAACGGAAATAGTAAATTTCTTCGAAGTTATCCTGCGGGCATTCGAAAAACGGAATCGACGACTTCATCCAATTCCAGGCGTCCGCATTTGGGATTGCTTGCCGGATGCCTTCCCTTTCCATTCGATTGAAGTACTCGACGTACTCCTGAAACCGATCGGACTTGAGAACGGTCAACTCACCCTTGGGAGCCTCCGCAAATACCAAGCACGCTTGAATGCAGAGAAACAAAATCGCGATTGCAATCCGCTCTATCGATGAGCCTGCCGATGAGCCTATGGATGAGGCTGTCTTCATCGTTCGTACGTCCGCCTCTAACAACTTGGAAGCTCAGCCTCGGGAGGGAGTAATGCACCCGTCTGAATGGGAAACGTCACCCGCGGCTGGGTTTGCACCGAGCGTCAGCCTCGCCGAGGTAATTGTACATGCTGGAGGCAGGAGACGGGAGGCGGGAGGCGGGAGTACGAGTACGAGTACGAGTACGAGTACGAGTACGAGAGCACGGATGGTAAACCCTCAACTCCTTCAACACAAAACAATCGTTTCGACCAACCCATAGTCGAATGGAGCAATCGCCTTGGGTCGTTGTGCTTTTGCAATTTCTTCAAGGAACCCCTCGGGAAACGGTTGCCTCTCAAAGTAGGGATGCCAGACCAAACTAGGGAACTCCTTCATTTTCGTTCGCTTGACATCGGCTACGTAGCCTTCGTTGTCCAAGAGGCTAACCGATGGTTTGCCCAGCAAGATGGACTCTGCAAGAATCGACGAGATGGTATTACAAATCACCACATCCGATTCCTGGATCAAATCAATCGAATTCGTCGACGCAGGAACGATGGATGCCGCCGTCTGGTTTAGAATCTCGCGTTCAATTTCCTCAATTCCTTTCCAGCCGGGAAGTTTCACTTGAACTCGCTCGGTCAATATCGGTTTCAGGTAGTCGACGAATCCAGCAACCCCATACCTTGCTCTCATGTGTCCGATCATGCTCAAAAACAAAGTAACCCTTGGAGCACTAGGCAAGGGCTCGTCGACCGGGATTTCATGGTAGTACTTGATCCAGCCGGCGTCGTGAACCTTGGTGTGAGTGCCCAGTCGGCATTGGAGTTGATCCGCGTTGTTCGTAGCCAACACATGATCAAATAGATCGAGATAGAGAAACTCATTGAGATTGGAATCCCCGTAAGGTGTCAGCAAATCGTGCGGTACAAAGACCGACACCGCAGGCTTCAAGATCGGCATGATTTCGACGGGAGCCAGATAGTTTGGATAGAGTCGACGCAGATCGGGAACCAGTCGGTCCGCAACGCGCAGAGAGAGTGTGACGTGGGCGGATGTAATATATGCAACCTGCTGCCGACTTAACGTTTTAAGCATCGATTCAATACAGGAAGTGGTTTTCCCGAAGTCGAACTCTATCACTTCATGACCACGCGAGCGAAGGTGTTCGCAGAGTCCGCCCAGAACGTACTCGGAATCGACGCCAGATGTGACAATCGTGCGTTTCATGTTCGGGACTCACTCTTTGGGAGCAGCTGGCAACTCAAGTCTCGGATAACAAATTGACCACCTCGCATTCGCACGCCATAGGACGATGTTCCACGAATTTTGCGATCGTAGAGTCGAACCACCGGCGAGTCAAAGAGAAATACATCGATAAAATGTTCTTTTATTTCCATGGTGACTTCCACGCAATGGATCGATACAGAATTGCGAGGGGACGACCTGAATGGAACCGACATGGTCATCGATTTCCTCCATTGATCTTGACACTCCCAAATGGCCAAACTGGCGTATTCCGGTTCAAAGGCTTCGATGGTGAGCATAATCATGTTCGAATCGCCAGGGCCAGAATAAGCTGCCACGAGGCCAGCGAACGATCCATCCATTGGATTGGATTCCCATTCCACTTTTGCTCCAACGCGAATGCCATCGCCCTCCGTAGTTGGTTCGACGCAACCGCGAAGTGCCAGGCGAATGGAATCGTCTCGTTCGGACACGATTCCACCTTCATTATCCTTGATCATGAATTCGGATGGCATGTTCCAATTCCATGAGGATGCGTGAGCTAATCCAAATCGACTGGCGATCAAGCTCCTGGGCTCGTCTGCCGGACGGTCGGCGCGTTCCAAGGATCGAACCAAAAGTTCGTATTCGCCACTTGCACTATGACTCACAGACGAATAATCAAAAAGAGGCGCGGAGGCATCCGGTACAACTTCTGCAATCTCGTAATAACCAGCTTGATGAAGACCGCGACGCAATTCACGAACGGAGGGGCAATCCGCATCTCGCCAAATTAGCAATTGATTGCACCAGTAACGACCCAGTATTTCTGCCGACGTATGTTGCGACAAAAGAAGACTAAGCAAGGCAGGCGAGAGGACGCCAACCGTGTCGAATTTCCTATCTGGATTCTGGTGAATGATTTCCCAAATTGTCGGGCGTTCTCGTAACATCAGCAGTTTGGACGGATCAAAATGCTGACTTGCCTGCTCGAAGTATTGCTGATTGCACAGTATCGTATCGCAACGATTCCAAAACTCCCAAATACCCGCTACATCGTTCCAAGGACCGTTCAGGCTGGGAACTGCCGTTTCAAGAACTTCATCATGCAATACACTGTTCATGTTCATCACTTGCACTCGCACACGAACCCATAGAAGTGCGTGTCGCTCCATCGATTGATATGGGCTGGATAGATATCGACAACGGTTGTAACGAAGTGGCGATCCAAACGGTCTTTCTGATCTTGGACGAACGGATAACGAGCATGATAGTGACATCCAAGTTCATCGGAGTGTTTATCTACGACGATTTCGCGATCTACACCGCATTGATTTTTTACAAGAAACGTGCCTCGTCCGCTGAGCATGCGGCAGCAATTGGCATAGAGCTCGGACTCTTCGTCAGGAGTCAAAAAATTGGCAACGCCAAAGAGGAGGATGGCATCAAAGGATTCTTGCGACTGAAACGAAACGACGTCGCAACAGATCTTCGTTAATTTGCTGCTTACCGGAGCCTTGTCCAAAAACTCCGCAAATTTTTCGACGGCGGTCGCCTCACGGCAGTACGGGAGCAGTTGTGACGTCAGGGTGCAAGTTCCGGCACCCAGGTCAAGTATCCGGGCTTCGTTGAAAATGAATCGACGTACAAAATCGCAATCGATCTGCAGTCGCCCATCGTCGCGATAATTCGTGGCAATGCGTGCGTCACTGACCTTAGTCCGCGCTTGCCAGAACTGATCTATCTTGGCCTTGTCCATGTGGCAATGCTTCGGTTGGTGTATTGGTGCGAATCGCATCCCAGGCAAAGGGAGCAAATAACAAATCTTCCATCGTGTCAATTTCGATACTGCGAACCACAAAAGTCTTGGAGGGAAGCATGCATTGGATCATCTCGAAGACGTGGTTGCTCCCGGGCGGAATCCTATCGGGATGAAAATTGACTAACCCAGTCCATTCCCATTCGGTTTTTGGCTCGTAGTCGAGAGCATGGCAAATGCCCTGCGAGTCAACGTTGGCGTGGACCGGTTCGGCCGAAATGACGGGAGTGATGCCTATCATGTCCTGGTCGCATTCAATCAGAGAACGAAAGTCCTCAGGATGGACCAGCAGATCGCCGTCCAAGCTAACGCACCGATCGAGTACCGGAGCCGCACCCAACGAAAGGCTGGCCGCAGTCTTGGTAGATTCCCAGTCTCGGTTGTAAAAAATCCGAATGTTTGGATGTAGTGAATTTGCAAGCCGTGCAACTTCGTCACCCATGTAGCCAACGACCAGATGCACGCAATCGTCGGGACGGCACATCACCGTCAACTGCCATTCCAGGATTCGACGGTCACCGACGTAAACGAGCGACTTAGGGATCCCTTTGCCGAGCCGTGAGCCCCGCCCAGCCGCACTAATCACAATGGTTGAGTTCATAGCCGAGTATTCCAATCGACTTCGAGGAGGTGACAACATCCTGATCACACCAATGTCTAACAGAGTTTCCGCGATGGGTGCAATAGTATCTTTTTCGCACCCAGACCTCTCCAGGCCGGTATAGAATGATAGCGAACAACAAATTGCACGAATTGCTGGGGTGGCCGTATGGAACTGCGTAGAGGCATCGCCTTGCGCGGCTGAATTTAGGCGTCTTCGCCAAAGTTCAACAAAGGAGGTTATTGATTGTGTTCATTCGCGAAATCAAAGTGAGCACCATCGATTCGCGGCCGGCGTAATTGCAGACTTGGACCGGATCGTTTCCGAAATCGAGCGATCATGATTCAAGCAACGCAGCATCAATCCAATGCATCCAAGTTGGAAACCGAATTCCTCTCGGAATATTTCGTTGTTCGTCGTTCTATTGTCTGCCGTTCTTTGCCCGTAATTCTTTTGTCTGCCATTCTTTTGTCTGCCATTCTTTTGTCATTGCAACTGATGGGCTTTGCAACAAGACTTGGCGTTCCGATGTGACGATCGGCCGGAAGAAAGAGGGTTCAAAACATCGACATGCCCTAGCGTTGAATAATCCAATTGTGCTAGGTTCCTGGCTCGATTGCGACGAGTGCCCGCGCAACCGATGTGCAACGAATGAACGGAGTAAGGTCCGGACAGATTCCTTTGTGTCGCAAAGAAATCGTCGTATTCTTAAAAAAACTCGCAATCAGCACACTTTTGGGAGCGGTGACATCGCAACACAATCACATTTTGCTATAGTGCACTATGCAGTAGGGCAAGCATGCACAGCGCTGCCACGCACCAAGATCACAACAAGATCACGACAAGATCATGAGGCAGTCAATGTACCCAACTTCTCTGATAGTCCTCAATGTACAGGGATGACATGAACGACACACTAGCCGTGATACTTGCAGGTGGAAAAGGGACTCGACTCGAACCGCTCACCCGAGACCGAGCCAAGCCCGCCGTCCCCTTTGGTGGTAACTATCGAATCATCGATTTCGTGCTATCCAACTGTCTCAACAGCGGACTGCGGAAAATGTTGGTTTTGACCCAATACAAAGCCATGAGCCTCGATCGGCACATCAATCTTGGCTGGCGAGATTTTTTTTGTCGGGAATTGGATGAGTTCGTGGACATTATTCCACCTCAACAAAGAATTGACGAAAATTGGTACCAAGGGACAGCGGATGCTGTTTATCAAAACATCTACGCTATCGAAAAAGAACGTCCCGAATACTTGATGATCCTGGCTGGAGATCACATCTACAAGATGAATTACTCTGCCATGATTCAATACCACAAGGACAAGAAGGCCGACCTAACGATTGGCGCATTGCGAGTCGATTGCGAGTCGGCAAAAGAATTTGGCGTGATGCAAATTGACTCGGACCAGCGCATCATTGGTTTTCAGGAAAAACCTCAGCAGCCTCGTTCAATTCCGAACGACCCAAATCATGCGCTGGCTTCGATGGGGATCTACGTCTTCAATACAAGATTTTTGTTCGAACAACTTTGCCAGGACGCAAACGATCCTAAGAGCCAGCATGACTTCGGCAAAAATATCATTCCCTCTATCATTTCCAGTCATCAAGTCTATGCGTTTCCCTTCAAGGATGAGAACCGCAAAACAGACGCTTACTGGCGCGACGTGGGAACCTTGGATGCATTCTATGAAGCCAATATGGACTTAGTCGGTATCGACCCGCAGCTGAATCTTTACGATGAGAGTTGGCCGATCCGTACCCAGCAAAAGAATTTGCCACCACCAAAATTTGTTTTTGGGTCGCGCGGCGATAGCGACCGGTGCGGCATGGCGCTCGATTCCATCGTATGCGCTGGCACCATCATTAGCGGCGGGCGGGTGGAACGCAGCATCCTGAGCCCCAGCGTGCGCGTCAATTCGTTCGCCACCGTGTCCGACAGTATCTTGTTTGAATCTGTGGAAGTTGGCCGACACGCCCGCATTCGGCGTGCTATTATCGACAAAGGAGTTAGGATTCCGGAGGGGTTCGAGATCGGTTTTGATTTGGAATTAGACCGAAAACGGGGTTTTACCGTTTCGAACAATGGAATTGTTACCGTTGCCAAGACGGAAGACCTGTCGTCGTTCGAGTTGAAACAAAAGACGTTTCCGATTCGAACCGACATGGGGCGCAGTTCGGTTCACGGTCCGAAAGGGGCAGTTGGCAGTGCGGCCACTAGCCATGCCTCGGGCCGAGCCGCAGAAGAAAAAATTCATGAGGTTTCTGAATGAATTCGATGCCGTTGCTGTATCTATTGATGGGCCTGTTGTTTGGTACGACACTTTTGGCGATCGGGATGGCCCTTGGGTTCTGGTTCGCGAAACGAGCCGGGGGGATGGATCCATCTTTTGCCGCAAAATTTGTGGATGAGCAACAGCAGATGCTGTCTGTAATGCGTGGAATGGCCAGCTGGACTACCGATTTCGCCGGTGATTTTACTCGTTATCAGTCGACGATGCAGAATTTATCGCGTACGGCGTCCGATGGCAAATCAGTACGCACCAAAGAAGAAGTCCAAAAACTGCTTGAACAAATCGTACAAGCGAACAGCCTTTTGCAAACGCGCCTTGAAACTGCCGAACAAAAACTGGAGTCACAGACAAAGCAGATCGCTGGATACCTCACGGAAGCCCGCACGGATGGCTTGACGGAGTTGCCCAATCGCCGTTCCTTTGATCAGAAACTCGATGCCTGTTACGCCCAGTGGCAGCAAGAGAAACATTGTTTTTCTTTGGCTTTGATCGACATCGATCACTTTAAGCAAATCAACGACACGTTCGGGCACCCAGCTGGCGATGCGGTGCTCAAATCCGTGGCGGCCCTTCTGCGAGAAATCAAGAATGACTCTCTACTGGTCGCGAGATATGGTGGCGAGGAATTTGCCGTATTGTTTGATGGTGACGATAAATCGGCGGCTGCGATCATCGAAGGTTTGCGACTCAGTATTGCAGAACATCAATTTCAGGCCGATGGGCATTTGATCCCCGTGACGATCAGCGCTGGAGTTGCACGGGTCATGGGTGACGAACGTATCGGCAAATTGGTACGCCGATCCGACGAAGCTCTTTACAGTGCGAAAATGGGCGGACGAAACCGCGTCTATGTTCACAACGGAATCCTCAGCGAGCTGTTTGGCAAACCCACGGCGGACCGGACCATTGCATCGAATGCATCCGAGCCAAACGATCGGCCCCCCAATACCAACGAACTAGAACACCGAGTCCTATCGCGTTTGGACAGTCTGATTTCGCAAGAAGCCAACCGCGCTGATTAACAAATCCATTCATGAGCGACGATTCACGTGTTCCCGGTTCCGTTCCTGAAGTAGCGCGATGGACGATTCCGTTTGGCCTATACGTTGTCGGAACAACGGTAGCCGCTCAGTTGGACCGAAGCTTGTATCCGCTAGCCTACTCCGCTCTTACGATCCTTTTATTGATCGGAATGTGGCAACCCCTGCGTTGCCTGGAGCTATTGAAACCGCACAAGAACATTTTTCTGCCGATCGCACTTGGTGTTTTTGGAATTGTGGCGTGGATCGTGCTGACCAACCTGAACCTTGATCGCCAATTGGCAAGCTATCTGCCAAAGTCTCTCAGGCCTTCGGAGCGCCAGGCGTTCGACCCGTTTAGCGAGATTGATGTGGCTTGGCAACGATATGGATTTATCGCGGCTCGAATCCTTGGGTTGGTAGTCGTGGTTCCGATCGCGGAAGAGCTTTTTTGGAGAGGCTTCTTAATGCGATGGTTCATCAACGAAGATTGGCAAAAAGTAAGATTTGGTACCTATTCGCATCTGTCGTTTTGGGGAGTCGTGGCTTTGTTCATGTTGGCGCACCCCGAGTGGATAGCCGCCGCAGCCTACTGTGTAATACTCAATTCCTACTCTTGTTGGCGGAGAGATTTGTGGGGCTGTACGGTCGCACATGCCACGAGCAACTTGTTGCTCGCAGTTTATGTGTTGGCTACGTGCCAATGGGTTTTTTGGTAGTCGGCACAACGACGATTGTTTTCTGATGAACAACTCGCCATACGCAAACGACTCCCAAAAACAGAATCGTACCTCTTTCGCCGAGGGGAATGTCTGGCACGCTTGGAGGCTCAGCCGCAGAGCCTCCAAGACATTCTCGTTCCCAGGCAAGAGCTTGGGGACGAGTGTGTCTCAACTGGCGATCGCCGAGAAGTGTCCGAATTGCTCGTCAGTCAAACTTCACTTGGTAGCCTGCGATGGTCATTCCTGCGTCGACGGTCAGCGTTTGGCCAGTGACCAATCGGCTTCCGAGTATTAAGCTCACGATTCCATCCGCGATGTCTTTCGGTGTACAGACTTGTTTCATAGGTAACGAGTCCGCATAAGCCTGTTTGATCGTTTCGTACCTGTCTCCTAGTCCACCCTGGGTCCATCGTCCCGCAATAAAACCGGGGGCAATCGCGTTGACGCGAATACGAGGTGCAAGCGTCCTCGCCAAAGAGACGGTCAAATTGTCGAGCGCCGCTTTGGTACAGCAATACGGTATGGAACTTCCTTGAGCCAATTGGGCTGCCGTGCTAGAAATGTTGATGATGTGACCATCACCTGCAGCAAGCATCGGCGCCCTAACTGCCCTTGCGCATTGAAATGCACCCATCACATTGACTCGATAGAGCCGCAACCAAGTCTCTTCGCTGACGGCGTCAAAATCGTGAAAAGGAATGAACTCGGTAGTCCCGGCACAATTGATCAGCACATCCACTCGTCCAAAAGCATCGAGTACCTTAGAGACCATGTCGCGACAGGCCGTATCGTCCGCCACATCCGCTTGAACGGTCATCGCTGTTCCTCCGGAGGATTCGATCTCGGAACACGCTTCACGAGCTTCGTCTACAGATCGAGAGTAGTTAATGACTACACGATAGCCCAAGTTGGCGAGTTGCAGACTGGCGGCAAGCCCCACTCCGGTTCCTCCACCTGTGATGATTGCGACTTTACTTTTCTCGTGCATCGATTTGATTCTTGTTGTTTGGAGTATGAATGGAATTTAAATTCGCTCGCTCGCAGACCGAGACAATGGAATTATCTGGGATTATTTGTGAACAGCATGAGACCAACGTTGGCAAAAATGGGGATGGAAACGATGACCCAAAAAAATCCAGGGCTCCAATATACAGTGATCGTTTGAAAAGTGATTGGATCACCACTCCTTGATTTCAGGCCTTGAGAGAACGCGATCCAATTGCAAACATAGGGAGCCAGACAAAGGGCTGCGAAAAACCCGAGCAACGCAACGTTGAGCCAAAGAAATGCTTTCCATCGTGGTCTTGACGGACTCATTGGCCGAGTGGTATTCAATGATGGGTGTGGGGTTGATTGGTAGGGGTTGGTGGCCTCTTTGTCATCCATTGGAATAGTTTTTTCGGTCGTTTTGTTATCCGATGGATGGTGTGATAGAATGCGATCGCAGGGTGCTGGTAAAGTACTTTTTGTCCCTCTGTTCATTCGTATTTCCGCAGGACTTGGTGTTGGATGGCCGGTAGTACATCACATTCTATCATTTTCACAAGTCTCTTCCTGACGGCATGTCTATCGACGAAAGCTTGGTGTCAGCAACCTGGCGCTCAGCCAACTGTGTCTCAGCAAACTGTGCCTCAGCCAACTGGGAACAATGGGTTGTTCGATCGCTACGGGATCTTCGCCAAGACGGCACCGCGCCCGACCGAAACAGCTCCTGCCGGCACAACGTTTCCGTTAGAACTAAAGCCAGGAGAACGCATCGCGCTCATTGGAAACACACTTTTCGAACGATCGCAGCAGTTCGGACACTTCGAAGCCATGCTGCACTCGGCCTTTCCAAAGCATCAATTGGTTGTACGAACGTTGGCTTGGTCTGCGGATGAAATTGGTATTCAGCCTAGGCCGGAGAATTTCGCCGACCTTGAGCAGCATTTGTTTCACGAAAAAATCGATGTGATCTTTGCGGCCTTTGGGTTCAACGAGTCGTTTGCTGGCGATACTGGCCTCGATGGATTCCGTATCAAACTGGCCTCATACATCAACCGCCTTAAGTCTCTCGCTTTCAATGGTCGTTCGGCGGCCCGCATTGTTCTGGTCTCGCCTATCGCAAATGAAAATGTCCCGCGAATTAACGCTGCTGAATTGAATAACGAGCGAATTCAAATTTATGCGCATGTCATGGAGGCAGTTGCAGCCGAGCAGAAAATCGGTTTTGCCAACGTGTTTGCAACCACCCAATCAGCCATGTCAAGCTCTGCTTCCCAATTGACCACCAACGGCTGCCATCTGAACGACCAAGGGGATCGCCTGTTCGCGGACAGTTTATTTCGAGCTTGTTTCCAGAGGCCGACGCCTCAGTATTCCGACGATTTAAAGCTCGCCATCATCGATCGAAACAAACAGTATTCAAGACGATATCGTCCATTGAATACCTTTTACTATACCGGTGGTCGAAACAAAGAGTACGGATATCTTGACTTCCTGCCGGCGATGAGAAACTTCGAGCAGATGGTGATCAATCGCGATCAAAGAATCTGGGACCTCGCCGCTGGAAAACAGGTGCCCGATCTGATCGATGATTCCAATGTTCCACCTCTGCCGGAGGTTGCCGAGTCGCGAGGCGCGAATGAGTGGCTTAGCCCACAGGACGAACTCAAGGCGTTCAAGATAGACCCCCGATTTCAAGTCAATCTGTTTGCCAGCGAAGAAGAATTTCCAGAGATTGCCAATCCGATCCAGATGCGATGGGATTCCAAAGGACGGCTGTGGGTGAGCACGTCGATTACTTACCCGCACATTTATCCTGGCAATGAACCTCAGGATCGAATGGTGATCTTGGAAGACACGAACCGCGATGGGCGTGCCGACAAATCGACTATCTTTGCGGACCATTTGCATGTCCCATTATCCTTCGAGCTGGGGGATCGAGGCGTCTATGTATCTGAGCAACCCGAGTTGACTTTTTTGAGAGACGTGGATGGTGACGACCGAGCGGACGAGCGTCGCGTTGTTTTCAGCGGATTTGGAACCGAAGACTCGCATCACGCGCTCCACGATTTCGTCTGGTCGCCCGATGGTGATCTGTTGCTCCGCGAGTCGATATTCCATCACTCGCAAATCGAAACTCCGTATGGTCCTGTACGCCAACAGAATAGCGGATGGTTCCGCTATACGCCGCGCAACGAGCGATTGATCAGTTTCGGTTCCTATCCCAGTACCAATCCTTGGGGTGTTACGTTTGACGATTGGGGACGCCACGTGGCCAGCCATCCGATCTTTGCAGCAGCGTTTCACTCGCTCGATCCACCTTATCCGCAACAGCACCCCGTCCCGGCAGGACTTCAAGCGTACTCCGGTACCTGTGGTCATGAGTTCGTCGACTTTGCTACGTTTCCTGACGAACTCCAAGGTGGATTCATCAAGGTCCGCTACAAACCAACGAATCGAATCGAGATTCACAAATGGATCAAACAAGCGTTTGGCTACGAAGAACAATACGTAGGAGACTTGCTGTTCTCAACCAACTTAAGTTTCATTCCGGTGGATATTCAATTTGGTCCACGAGGAGATCTCTACGTATGCGACTGGTACAATCCGGTTAAGGGACACGCACAGTATTCATTGCGAGACACCCGTCGCGATCGGACGTCAGGTCGCATTTGGCGAATCGTGGCCAAAGACCGTCCTCTCCAAGATCCTCCGAAGATTGACGGGGCTTCGATCGCAGAGCTTCTCGACGTCCTCAAACGACCTGAGTACCGTTACCGTTATTGGGCCAAGCGAGAATTGCGACAACGCGAGGCCAATCAAGTCGAGGGCGAGTTGGCTGAATGGCTTTCGAGGCTCGACCCAAAAGATGAGCGATACCGGCATCATCAATTAGAAGCGATTTGGTTATTGCGATCCATCGGCAAGTCCAACTTGTCCTTGCTTGCCGAATTGTTGAAATGCAACGATGACTCTGCCAGAGCTGCCGCTGTTCAACAACTTAGATACTGGCATTCGGAAACAGAGGACTCCATCGAGTGGCTCCGACGGGCCATTCATGACGCCGACCCGATGGTACGAATGGAAGCTGCGATTGCAACCAGCTATGTGGGCACCACAGAGGCGCTGGGCGTTCTAGTCGAAGCATTCGAACACCCGATGTCCGATCATTTGGCATACGCGGTTACGTGCGCTCTCGGATCCCATACGCTCAAGCGGCACTGGGATTCCGATCCACAATGGGGAGTGGCAAAACGGCTTAAGCAATTGCAACGGTCGAGCGAAATCAAAGAACCACGCGTCACCGCCAAGCAAGGAGAGTTTGACAGCCAACCTAATTTGCAGTCCGTCAAAATTAGTTGCGAGCCCGAACGTATGCTTTTTACCGTCAAGCAGTTCACCGCCATTACTGGCCAACCGATCAAGTTGACGTTTACCAACCCGGATGCGACCGACCACAACTTGGTCATAACGAAGCCCGGAGCCATGTCCGAGGTAGGCATGGCAGCCAATGAGATGGCAAAAGATCCAAAGAATGCCAACTCAGATTTCGTCCCCGAGAACAAGAGCGACTTGATCCTGCATGCTTCGCCAATGATCGGTCCTACACGCAAATCGCGAATCCATGTTTTTCGTTTTGAAGCCCCCAAAGAGCCTGGTATATACCCGTTTGTTTGTACTTACCCTGGGCATTGGGTGATTATGAACGGAGAAATGATCGTTGGACGAAACGAACGGGAGCTCGAGGAACTGAAAGCTGCCAGTCTCCCGAAGATCGTTAGAGAATGGACCATGAAAGACTTTGCCGAGGTGGGTGAGAAGCTTCCCGCGTCCGTCGACGAAACGGCTATCATGCGAGGCTTTCAGGCCTTTGCGAAAGCCAAGTGTCAACAATGTCATGTCGCTTCCGGGCACGGAGTTAAGTTGGGCCCCGACTTGGCCGAGACCGTTAAGAAAACCAAGGGGAAGCAGCTCTTACAACAAATCCTTGAGCCTTCCGCTGAAATCCACCCACAGCATACAACTTACATGTTCTTGCTCGGAAGTGGCGAAGTGATCTCCGGTATCATCGAAAAGGAAGATGATCAAGCGTATTTCGTACGGAGCAACCTGTTGTTGCCTCAGATAACCCGCGTGGCCAAGAGCGAAGTCGAAGAGAAAAAGGTTTCCAAGCTATCCACTATGCCTGCTGGACTCGTTGATATTATGACCAAGCCGGAGATCTTGGATTTACTGCGATATTTGGAATCAGGTCCAGCGAAACTCATGGATCATGAACACAAGTAACCGTTTTGCTCTGCAAAACGGGAGGGCTTAAGTAGCCGTTTTGCTCCGCAAAACGGGAGGGCTCATGTGGTCGTTTTGCTCCGCAAAACGGCTGGTCGCAAGGTCATCCACGCATCGCACCCCGAATTACCCACGTCATTGCCTTAAAACGCGAAACAGCGATCTATTGTGTTGCGAGGTAAGCGTATAGATTTGCGACGTCGATATGCGATTTTCCGTCTAGCAAACCGACTGGCATAATCGACTCGGTCGAATAAGCCTTCTCTTCGATGTCGTCTTGGTTGATACGAACCATATTCCCGTTGGCTGTTTGCAGAGTAATTCCATCGGCAGCACTGTAGATATTCATCCCGGTAAAAATCACTCCGTCCTGAGTTAATACGCGAATCGCCCGATAGCGGTCCGGCACATCGCGACTTGGTTCGAAGATCGCTCGCGAAAGATCGTCTCGCGAAAACCTCTTGGTAACTCCCGATAGGCTTGGGCCCAAGGAACTTTGACCACCATGACAAAGGCCACATTTCTCTTGATACAAGATTTTGCCCTCTTGGGGATCGCCAAGTACGGCGTTGGCAGATTGGACCATGGTTCGCCAGTCGGCCGTTGCTTGTGGGCGATAAAGACGCTCAAACGAGCCAGCATCCAACGTGGCTTGAAAAAGTTTTTCCCAATCGGTCCATTGCTCGCCTGGTGGTATTTCAGCCAACTGAAGCTCGGCCCCAATCGAGCGTGCCCTGGCGAGAACTTCCGCACGCGGCAATGCGCTGACGGTGTTGATCACAGAAGAAACGACCGTCGCGATGGAATTCCATTCGCGGCGTGCGTCCTGGATTGGCAATTTTTGAATCCCTTTCCAACCGTGAACCCACTGACTGCGATCGTTCGACTCAATCGCTGACAGGAACAACTCATAGTCGGTTTCTCGACCTAAAGTCGATAACAGCTCCGTAGCCAAGTTGCGAATACTCGAAACGTTCGCCGCATCGCGAATAGCTTTCGCAAACGCATCATCGATCCCAATTTGACTTGCGTACCTTAAGATTCCAACAGGCCAATCGGTTGGAGAGGTATCCATCAAATGCTGCCGCATCTTTTTCCTTGCGTCGGCTTGGATATCGACGGGAAACGACGAGAGCAGAACCACGTCTTCTTGGCAACACGGGACCGGCAGGTCCACAAAGGCTTTGCCTAATCCTGCATCACGTTTGAGCAGCGCTGCGACCAACTGCTGTAGGCGGGTGGGCCATTGGCTGTCCGTGTACATCCCACGCGATTTCACCTTGCGAACGATGCCAGATAGCGAGTTGGCCGTTTTGGCCGTCATCTCCGCAGTGCGCGGACTGGTACAATTTGCTACGCAACAAAGAAAGTGTATATCTGAGGTTGGGTGACTGCCCTCGCTGATCTGATTCAGAAGAAATCCGAGAGATTCTTTGTCCTTGGGCTCGAGCATTGCCAATGTTCTGGTCGCTTCGAGTTGGACCAAGGGACTACCGGAGTTGATCGCTTGTTTTGCAAAATAGGATGCCCAACCAACCCAAGCGGTTCGAACATTTTCAGGCAACCGGGAGGAACTGATGCCACGATATCCGTCCGATACATTGGGCTGAGGAGGGTCCTGCTGCTGTGGCAAAGTGAAACGACGATCTCCCAACGCCGCCTGCAACAAGGTCAGAAATTCTAATTTGTCGCGAACGGTCCAATTCGCATGTTGTTTGGGCACCCAAGTTGCAAGCGCGTCCAAAAGCGGCGTATCTAGATTGCTTGAATTGGACGAATAAAGTTGCTTGGCGATTAAGTTGTCTAACGCATTGCGGTCCGATTTGTTGGTCAAGGGTGTCCCAGATCGAGCGATTGCCCATAGCCAAGTCCGACGCAAGGAATTGCCTGCACTAGTGTCTCCCACGATACGGCTATTGGCTGCGCTCATTGGCCATTTTCGAAGACCAAATGCTTCCCACCTAAGACGTTCGTCTGCGGCGCCAAGGTGCTCGTCCCAACTCGCCCCGTCATTGCTCGCGGAAACAAATTCGGGAGAAGCATAGTCGACTCCTGCGAGCGACGCGATCCACTTGGTATCCTGGGGTTTGAGATTCACACGACCTCGTCCCATGAGCCACCAAGCTGCGGCTCTTGTAGACCGAGAGGGAGACGTAAGCGAATTTTGAATGCTCGATAGTGGAACAGGAATGTTTAATCGGGTTAGCAAATGTGCACATCGGAGTTTCGCCGCGGCAACATCCGACGGTGCGGCATTGATCACAATGGTGCCGGACAAGGTTGCCAATAGAATTTCAACGTCTACCGATTCCACTTCGGTACGCCATTTGGTTTCCGACCAACTGTCAAACGGCATCGGGGCTGTGAGCAACGCTTTCAGCGAGGCGGCTTGTTTTTGAGTTAACCGACGCGAAAGAACCGAATCTGCAAACCATTCGTTTGACGTTGGGGTGGTTGAGGCTTCGTTGGAAATCACACGGTAAATGGCTCCACTGGTTCCTCGTCCGCCAACGCAAATGAGCAAGCTGCCATCGTCTGCGACACAGATGTCCGTGGGAGCAAAGCCCGCGTTGCCCGTCGGCTGCATGAACACTTCGGCTTGCACCTTGTTGGGAATTCTTTTGGATTCATCAAGGTTGCATGACGGATACAGGGCCAACACACGGCCAAACGTCCAGTCCAACGCAAAAACAGCATCATGATATTTTTTTGGAAAAACGCGGTGCTGGTAGACGGCAACCCCGGTGGGAGAGCCTCGCCCCAGCTGCGCGAGAGTCAGAGGCATAGTAAGCCGATGATCCTCGTCCTTCCACGAGGCTCCACACCAGCCTGCGTCCGATGCAGGACCGAGCACCATCACTCGCGTCGGGCGATACCAAGGCAAGCTCGCTTCCCGCTCACAATCACTATCAAACGTTACGATTTGGCCGTCGGGCAGGAAGTCGAAATCGTAACAATTGCGCATGCCGTGCGCCCACACCGACCGAGTTTGGAAGTCCGGGCTAATTCGCCACAGTGTTCCGCTTCGGCTGCGGCCGACTGGACTGTTGGGGTCGTTTTGAAGCTTGCTGACATCGCGAGCAAAATTTCCAGCGATCATATACCAGTAGCCGTCGGGGCCGCGTCGAATAGCGTGGACGTCATGTTCGCCTCCGGTCGGTATTTCGAGAACCCGTTTTGCCCCGGAATCGGCCGATAGATTGGAATCTAAATCCTCGCTGTGCCATAAACTCCCTTCGCTGACAAAATAAAGGCTCCTGCCCTCGGACCAGAGGCCTTGTGCACCTTGTTTGGAAAGGTTGGACCAGAGAATACTTCGATCGAATTTTCCGTCGGAATTATCATCAATCAAAGTGCTGATATAACCTGGCCCAGAAACGACTGGACGCCCCAACCCATCAAGCGTCATGCAAAAGCAATCGTGCACTAAGCCGTCGTCAGCGACCTTCTGTACTGAAAATCCTTCCGGAACGCTAAATGGAGGCGAATCTTCGATTGCCCCCACATACGCAAACCAACGAATTTGTAGGAATAGCAAAACAAGGATGCACCAACTCGATTCCCGACGCAACAACACGGCCGACACTCCCGCACAGCAAGAAATTAGGGCGAAAAGCTTCATGCCGCCCTGTCGATCTAATATCAATTGCATTCGCAAAATTGAAAAGCCCGAAACGTCATTCCTTTATGAAAATCTTACTTC
>JBEBHM010000529.1:0-6221 GCA_040080875.1 Pirellula sp. | reverse complement strand
ATCAACGAGCCCGAGTTTTTGGTCCTGGACGAACCGACGACCGGTCTGGACCCGATCGGAACTCGCGAAATGAAGGACTTGATTCTCCGACTTCGCGAACAAGGAAAGACTATTTTGCTTTGTTCGCACCAACTGGCAGACGTCCAAGATGTCTGTGATCGAGTTGCAATTCTGCACCAAGGGGAACTCAAGGAATTAGGACGTGTCGAGAGCCTGCTCAAAGTCCAAGACGTCACGGAAATTCACGCAAAGGGATTGGACGAAAAAACCAAGCAGGAAATCAAAGACTTGATCGCCCGCGCCAATGGTGAACTGCTCCAAATGGACAACCCGACCACCACGATGGAAGAACTCTTCCTTGATATTGTTCGGGATAGCGAGCAACGTCCCGGGCGACGTGGCAGCGGAGCTGCTTAGGCAGTTGCCTGCTTGCATTTTCCATCCAATACGGTTTCCGTCCAAGCGGTACCAGACGTTGGCGAAACGACCGAGTTCTCGAAGCGACTTTTTAAAATACGAACATGCGATTATCTCCTGATCAATTTTGGACTTACTTTGAATGGCTCTTTGAGCATTTCGGCTTGCTGCAGGGGCTGGGGTTGATTGTTGTATTGGCAATCGTCGGGTTCTTGGTGGGATTCGTGGTTTCACTCCTGAAATACGGACCGGGCGAAGGGTTCCTGCAAGTTTCCAAAGTCATCCGCGAATTCTTTGTGGTTGACATCCCAAAGACCTCGTCGCGGCGAGTCAGTGCTATCGCTCGACTGGCAGTTAAAGAGGCGATTCGCAAGAAGGTCTTGGTAGTGGTAGGTGTGTTCGTAGTCGGGATTATGTTTGCGGGCTGGTATCTCGACCAAAAAGCGGACTACCCTGGGCGTCTGTACATTTCGTTCGTTCTTTCTGCGACGAATTACATGGTGCTATTGCTCGGATTGTTCTTGAGCTGCTTCAGTTTGCCCGCCGAAATCAAAAGCCGCACCATCTACACGATCGTGACCAAGCCCGTCCGCCCAACCGAAATCTTCTTGGGACGTGTCATAGGATTTGTCGCCGTTGGAACATTGGTTTTGATACTCTTGGCCTGCATTAGCTATCAGTTTGTTGTACGCGGACTCGATCACCAACATACCGCGAAAGAAATCTCGCCCGACGGTTTGTCCGGAACGACTACCCTTCAGCATTTTCACTCGCACGCATTTACGCTGAACTCCGATGGCGTCGGCGAGGCTATGCAAGAAAAAGGGCATCGTCACATCGTCGAAAAGAAGGGGGACCAGTTGGTGCTGAGCTCCCCAGTCGATGAATTGACGGCTCGAGTTCCCAAATACGGAACAATGCGATTCACCGGACGCGATGGCGAGGAAAGCATCGGACTAAACGTCGGCTATATGTCCGAGTATCAAAGATACATCGAGGGGGACACCCTTTCTAGCGCTATCTGGACCTTCAAAGGTATCAGTCCCTCACAATTCGAAGGTATCATTAACTTTGACATGACCATCGGGGCGTTTCGAACCTATAAAGGGGATATCGTTACACCTGTCGGTGGACTGATCATTTTTCGCAGCATGGACGGAAAAGTTGAGAGCGAACGCATTCCTTTCAAGGTCAAGGAGTTTAAAACTGACCAACGTTCGATCAACACCAAGCTCAAGGGATTTCGCGACGGACAACCTGCCGATTTGGATTTCTTTACCGACATTGCACCCAAGGGTGAGTTCGAAATCGTTATCCGTTGTCAGGACCGTGGACAGTACTTGGGAATGGCCGCAGGGGATTTGTACCTTCGAGCGAATACGCTCCCATTCTGGTGGAACTTTGTCAAAGGCTACATCAGCATTTGGCTACAAATGGTGATTGTGATTTGCTTTGGTGTCATGTTCTCGACGTTCCTGTCGGCGCCTGTGGCAGTCATCGCGACGATTTCGTTTATTGTCCTGGGATTCTTTGGCGGTTTCGTCGACCAAATCCTGGCCGGCAAAGTCGAGGGTGGCGGGCCAGTCGAAGCCCTTATTCGGATTCCTTTGCAAAGTGGTTCGGGCGTCCAGTTGGATCTCGGAAATCCCATTTTGGAAAACACGATTCGTGTAATCGACCGCGGGATTCTCTACGTGGTAGTGACGTTCAAGTACGCCATACCCAATTTCATTCAGCTCGGTACTGCTGACTTTGTGGCCTATGGAGTCAATCTATTTGGTGGACTACTCGCACGGCACTTGACGATTTGCGCTGGTTACTTTTTGCTGACCGGTATTGTTAGTTATTTCTTCCTCAAAACACGCGAGATGGCGGCATGAACAAGAACAGTTTGGTCCGCAAAATATTCTATATCGTTGCGATCGTTGGTCTGCTGCTCCCCTTGTTCGCGTTGGGCAGGCCTGGGACCGGAATGATCGGGCATCTTCGTTCCAAGTACAAAATGGGGCAAGCAAACCTTGGCAAGCTTGACCCAACGAGCGAGAGCATGCGGCTGGCAACGCTCGGCATGAAGGGAATCGCCTCGACGATTCTTTGGTTGCGAGCCGATTGGTACAAAGAAGAAAAGTACTTCGACCGATTCTCCGCTACGCTCAATCAAATCAGTCTCTTGCAACCACACTTCTTGAGCGTCTGGGAGTTTCAAGCCCACAATATGGGTTACAACGTCGCTCCGGAATTCGAAGACTACCGACAACGCTACGAATGGATCAAGAAGGGTATCGACTACCTGATCAAAGGGACGAAATTCAATGAGCGCAAGCCAATGCTCCAGTACATCCTGGGACAACAGTACTTTGGCAGCAAGTTTGGAAAGGCCGATGAAAAAGTTCAGTATCGGTCGCTCTTTCGAAATGACACGGATTTCCATGATTACCTAAAGGATCAAGGCCTAGTCGGAATCGATACGGGAGCTCGCGGTTATGACCAAAAACCGGATAACTGGTTGACGGGCAAGCTTTGGCTGAATCAGGCTACCGATCTATACGAAGCGGGTGCAGCAATCAAAAAGTCTCCGCACTTGCTGTATTCGTACTCTCCCGCTTGGCGAATGTACTACGCGGAAGCCATTGAATCGGAAGGAATTCTGGATGCCAGTGCCGCTCTCGCCTGGAAGCAAGGTGGCGATGAATGGGCTCAATTCGGAACGAAGTCTCTCTATCAGCTCGGACAAGGCAAAGATCTCACGTTGCTCAGCCAAGCGGCCGTTCGAAACGAAATTACCGAATTGGAAGCCAAAATGAATGTGATTTCGGCCGATGCCAAAAAGCAGGCGGTCGACATGCTTCGCAAGTCCGTTTCCCCCGAAGAACTCGCGATTTACGACCGCCCTTTGAGCGAACTCTCCGAAAGCGACTACGCCGTTTACAACTCGGTAGCCACTCGTTTGATTCCGTCGCCACAACAAATTGCCTCCCAATTGCCACAATCGAAACAAGTTGAAACGCTTTCCGTCACTACCAAAGTGGCTGAGTTGACAGAATTTTTGCGTTTGATCGATTCCTATCGCAGCCAAGTCAACTACGACTATTGGGAGATGCGGGCTCGAGTGGAGCAGCGTGACGAAATGATCAAAGCACGCCGACTGACTTTCGAAGCAGACAAGATGATCGATGAGGCGAACGTAAAGAGTGCTCTCGAATTATACGACGAAGCTTGGGTTTATTGGGATTGGCTGTTCCGACGATTTCCCGTCTTGATGACCGAGGAAATAGGTGATGATGTTCAGAAATCAGTTGGTAGGTATAGGAAACTCCTCGAAGAAGATCCGGACGAATCGTTCGTTCTAACCGACTTTATGCGATTCCGTCGATTCCATAACAACGACTACTCTGCCAACGATGCTGGCCTAATCATGGATCAATGGCAAAAGCTGGCTCCAACGTTGAGCGATGAGCCCCCGGTTTACCCGCCAATCAAGAAGGAAACGCCCCCCAAACCTTCCACCGAACAAGCAAGTCCTGCCCCAATTCCTCAACCATCGCCTGCCGCGCCTACGACTTCTCAATCGACAAGAGTTGCTCCTGCACCCGAACCCGCCAAAAGCGAACCGCCAACGCAAGCCGCAGCACCCGCCGAAAAAGAAACAACTAGGCCTCCTACTTTGGAGAATCCTGACTTCCAAAACTAAGCAAGTTGGGTACGTTGTTGTAGATGGGAATCTACGAACGAAACTACTATCGGGAGGAATCCGAACTTAACCTCGCCCCGAGTTGGAACGGGCGATCGGCGGTTAGCACGTTGGTCATCGCCAATGTTGCGGTTTTTATCTTGAATATGCTCTTCAACGTTGGCCAACCGGAAGCAAACGCTGGACCTATCAATGGCCTCTTAAGTTTGCGAGCCGACGATTGGTCGCAGCCATGGTATTGGTGGCGACTGATAACAAATGGATTCGTCCACGACACCGGAACTCCATTTCACCTCGTCTTCAATATGCTCGGGCTCTATTTCCTGGGCCGATCGGTCGAGGATAAGTACGGCACAATGGAATTCTATCGCATCTATTTTGTGGCGTTGTTGATTTGCTCGGCGTCGTGGCTCCTGCTGCAATTGTTGCAGGGAAGACACGATGTCCTGCTCGGCGCTTCCGGTGCGGTCATTTGCATCGAGATGTTGTTTGTTTTCAACTTCCCGACGGCAAGGATCATTTTGCTTGTATTCCCCGTTCCTGCTTGGGTCCTTGGTGTTATTCTGGTCCTGTCCAATTTCTTTACAACACAAACGACTCGTGCAGGCACTAGCGTCGCCTACGACGTTCACGTGGTCGGAATTCTCTGCGCCGTGGCCTATTTTTTTCTCAAGCTTAATTTTCGCTTTATGGAAAACCCGATGCAAGCCTGGCGAAGAACCATGCGCAGGCTGACTGGCCCCAAACTCAAAGTCCATACGGCAAGCAGGGGCCAATCGTCGAGCAAGCTCCAAAGCGACGCCGAAGAAGCAGATCGCATCCTGGCCAAGATCCATGCAACCGGACAGGACTCGCTGACTTCCCGCGAAAAGAAGTTTCTTGAGAACTATTCGAGAACGGTCCGAGAACGGCAAAAAGAATGACATCTTACGTAGGTCCGGAACTCCGAGACGGACGATAACCAAATGAATCAAATGAGGGATTGGTAAGATTCTTACAGATCAGCGTCTCGGAGATACGCTGTTACGTAGGTCCGTATCGCCGAAGCAAACAATCAGCAATCGAAACACTGAAATACTCGCGTTTCGAAAAGACGTACCACAGTGATCCCCAGAAACTCAATCACATCATAACGAGATCCCAAAACCCTATGCCGACCGCAACACAGACATTTGAAACGCATCGCAACTCCATCGCAGGCTTTGCGATCAAAGATATCGTGGATCGATTTGGAACGCCCTGCTATGTCTATGACAAATCGTTAATCGAACAACGAGTTCGCGACTTGGCTGCCTTCGACGTGATAAGGTATGCTCAAAAGGCTTGCTCGAACATCGCTATCCTCGATCGATTGCGCCGACTCGGCGTCGTGGTAGACGCAGTCAGCGCTGGAGAAGTACGCCGGGCGATGGCTGCTGGTTTCGACCCCAAGTCCGATCCTCATTGCATTGTCTTTACCGCAGATGTTTTCGATCGAGAGGCCCTAAACATTGTCAAGCAATTCAACTTGCACGTGAATTGTGGCTCGCCCGACATGATCGAACAACTCGGCACTGCCGTCCCCGGCTCAAGTGTCACGCTGCGGATTAATCCTGGCTTCGGACACGGACATAGCCAAAAAACCAATACCGGTGGACCGCAGTCCAAGCATGGAATTTGGCACGAAGAAGTTACCGAATGCCTGCGTATAGCAGATCGCCATAACGTCATGGTCACGGGCTTGCACATGCACATCGGTTCCGGTACCGACCTGGAACATCTGTCGCAAGTTTGCGAGTCCCTTGAGAAAATCGCGCATCAAGTTGGCAGAACACTCACAACCATCAGTGCGGGTGGCGGCCTTCCCGTCCCGTATCGACAAGGCCAAACCTACGTCGATCTTGATCGTTACTATACGCTTTGGGATGCAACGCGCAAGAGGCTGGAACAGTCGTTCGGACATCCGCTTCGTTTGGAGATCGAACCCGGCAGGTATCTCGTGGCGGAGAGTGGATACTTGATCGCTGAGATCCGAGCTGTGAAGAAGATGGGGGAGAATATGTTCTATCTGCTCGACGCGGGCTTCAACGATTTGGCTCGACCGATCCTTTATGGTGCCTATCACCCTATTTCC
>JBEBHM010000035.1:0-22402 GCA_040080875.1 Pirellula sp. | reverse complement strand
GACCCCCACGATGTCAACGTGGTGCTCTAACCAACTGAGCTAACCGTCCAGGCTCCTCGCGATTGTCTTCTTGTTCATCTACATGTCAAGTTCATTTCGGAGATACACCACTTCGCGCCCTTGATAACTCAGCGTTGACCCACAACTAATGCGTTTCAGTCCTGCTCCTACTCGAATCGGCAGGGCCCTCCAAAGCGCGAAAGTGGATTGCACCTGCCGGGTGCGATATTCGCTGGCGAACGCTTCAAGCAGCTGGATTCCCATCGGGACTGTCGCACGGTCGCACTCGGCATGAGCGACCCACGAGCGACCCACGAGCGACCCACGGACCAAGCCAAAGCCAAGGCTCAGCAGCTCCATCAACGAAAACACAGAGTCGAAAGTGAGAAAGCCTCCTTGGTCGTTGGTTGTCGAATCGAAGCCCCCCGGGTATGCTGCTTGCTCCTCGTTTTTCATATGACAAATACACCGTGCGCTTGCACTTGATCAATGTCCAAACCTACTCAACGCGTTGTTATCACTGGCCTCGGAGTGGTTTGTCCGCTTGGACGGGATCTTGAAACGCTTTGGAGCAACCTTTCCCAGAAAAAAAGCGGTATTACCGAACTCAAATGTCTGCCAAAAGATGGGCTAGATATCCAGTTCGGCGGTGAGGCGAAGTGCTTTACCGGCGATATTGGTGACTTCGGACCCCTCGAAAAATCGCTTCAACGGGCCATCAAGAAAAACCAAAAGGTGATGTGCCGCGAAATCGAAATGGGGGTCGCCGCTTGCCAAATGGCACTCGCCCACAGCGGTCTTGCCGCTCCAGAACTTCGCAACCCGGAACGGACCGGAATCGTCTTTGGGAGCGATTATATTCTCACTCGCCCTGAAGAATTTGCGGACGGCGTTACCGCTTGCTTCGATGCCGATAAGCACTTCGATATGAAGAAATGGCCCACCGTGGGTCGCCCCAAAGTCAATCCGCTATGGCTTTTGAAATACTTGCCAAATATGCCGGCAAGCCACGTGGCTATCTACAACGACCTTCGGGGACCGAGCAATTCCGTTACCATTCGCGAGGCCAGCAGTTCCGCGTCGATCACCGAAGCCGTGGCCACTATCCGCCGCGGCGCGGCCGACGTGATGTTGGCGGGCGCTACCGGTTCACGCCTCGAACCACTCCGAGCCTTGCATTTCGCTGTCTCGGAAAAACTGGCTCGCTCGCGAGACAATCCCGCCCATATGTCTCGCCCCTTTGATTTGCATCGGGATGGTACCGTTCTGGGCGAAGGCTCGGGTGCACTCGTCCTCGAGTCGCTCGAGCATGCCGTCGCTCGCGGTGCAAAAATATGGGGCGAAATCGTTGCCGGCGTCGGTTCCTGCGTCGGCCATCAACGGCAAAACCCTCGCGATTTCATTCGGCTTGCAACCAAAAACGTCTTGAGCGGCTTGATGCAGCGGGCCCAAGACATCGGCCTGCCATTAACGCCGGGTGCCTGGCACATCCACGCGTGCGGCCGAAGCGAAATCGACGCAGACCGGTCCGAAGCTCTTGGCATTTTCGATTGCGTTGGTAATAAAGACGTCGCGGTAACCGCCGCCAAAAGCTATTTCGGAAACCTTGGCGCAGGCTGCGCTACCGTCGAGATCGTGGCCAGTTGCTTGGCTCTTGAAAAGCAATCGATGTTCTCCACACTCAATTGCGACGCACCTGATCCAACGTGCCCTATTAATGTAACTAATCCAGGTTCGCCAGGAGAAGCGTTTGTCAATCTAGCGTTTTCTTCGCAGGGTCAGGCGAGTGGGGTGTTGATTCGCCGACTTCTTTCGGCTTGACAGTACAGGCTAGACCTCATACCTTCTTGGTCCCCTAAAAATGCAATTCTCCCTATTTGATTCCGTCTGAGTTTGAACCATGGCAGTTCCCAAGCGACGTCACTCCAATTCTCGATCCGGCAAGCGTCGGGCGCACCATTCCAAGAAGCCACGTCAGCTTCAAGTGTGTGCGAAATGCAGCACGGTCAACCCGACTCACACCGTTTGTCCAAAGTGTGGTTACTACATGGGACGAGTCGTTGTGCAAATGGGCGAAGAGTAAGCTCTGCCCTGGATAGTTTGTTTCTAGCAATGTCTTAGACGGAAGAGTTCGCGAGTGCCCAAGGTAGCATTGCTTTTTCCTGGCCAGGGTGCGCAAGTTCTTGGCATGGGTCGAGAACTTATTGGACGAAGCTCCATGGCCAAGGGGCTTTATGCGAGTGCTTCATCGATCCTTGGATACGATTTGGCCAAGCTGTGTATTGACGGCCCAGAATCAGAACTGCACCTGACCAACTACAGTCAGCCTGCGTTGTTTGTGCATTCGATGGCGGCGCTGGCAGATTTTGCGGACAAACACCCAGGCAAGATTACGTCCACTGTAGCGGTCGCAGGACTCAGCTTGGGTGAGTATAGTGCGTTGGCATGTGCCGGTTCGATTTCGTTCGAAGCGGGTGTGCGTTTGGTACACGAACGGGGGTCGGCAATGCAGGAAGCGGCAGCAGCGGTCCCGAGCGGTATGACAAGTGTCTTGGGCTTGGATCAAGAGCAAGTTCGAGGATTGTGTGATGCGGCTCGACAACCGGGCGAGGTTCTGCAGGTGGCGAACCTATTGTGTCCCGGCAACATCGCCATCTCAGGTAACGTTGCATCGATCGAGATGGCCGAAGCGAAGGCGACAGAGGCGGGAGCGACTCGTACCATTCGATTGAATGTCGCGGGAGCTTTTCATACGAAAATTATGGAGCCTGCGTTGGGTCGATTGCAACGTGCCATCAACGTCACGGAGTTTCGAAAGCCCTCCTTTCCGATTTATTCTAACGTGGATGCGCAGGCCCACCGTCAAGCCACCGAGTTTGGGCCATTGCTGGCGAGGCAAGTGGTCTCACCAGTTCTTTGGGAGCAAACGCTTCGCAATATGCTCGCTGCGGGCATTGATCAATTTTATGAAATCGGTGCTGGCCGAGTCTTGGCCGGCACGCTCAAGCGAGTGGATCGCAAAGCGGCGTGCGAATGTTTTGGTGATTAATACTTAGATCGAGAGAAGTTTATGTCCACTGATTCCTTGGGATTGTCTGCAAACCTCGCTGGCCAAGTGGCTTTGGTCACTGGAGCTTCTCAGGGGCTTGGGCAAGCAGTAGCGGTGCGATTAGGACAGAACGGAGCCAAAGTATTGTGTGTGGCTCGCAATGCCGAGAAGCTTGCCGAAACGGTCGCCAAGATTGAGGCATTGGGTGGTCAGGCGGTTGCATTGGCATGCGACGTGACCCATCGAGAGTCCGTTGAGAAGCTCTTTGAGCAAGTCGAGTCCGAGCACAAGCGATTGGACATCGTGGTTAACAATGCAGGCATCACTCGCGATACGCTGTTGCCTCGTATGACGGATAGCCAATGGGACGAAATCATCGCGGCCAACTTGACTAGTTGTTTCTTGTTTTGTCGAGCGGCAACCCGCATTATGATGGGTCAACGCTATGGACGCATCATCAACATGTCGAGTGTATCCGGATTGATTGGCAATGCAGGGCAAACCAACTATTCTGCGACCAAGGCAGGCATGATTGGTTTTACGCGATCGCTTTCGAAAGAGTTAGCCAAGCGAAAGATTACCGTCAACGCGGTCGCGCCTGGTTTTATCGAAAGCGACATGACCAAAGCGTTAGGGGAAGCGATCACCGACGAAGTCAAAAAGAGAATTCCTGCGAATCGACTGGGCACAGCGGACGACGTGGCCGCGTGTGTGTTGTTCTTGGCCAGTCCAGCAGCCAGCTACGTCACGGGACAAGTGCTGACTGTGGATGGCGGAATGACAGGTTAGGAAATGCCCTTCCTCCCATTGGATCGAGTCTTTATCGGACAGCATGCATGCGGCGATTTGAAACGCCTGCTGTTGATCGCTGGCCCGTGTGTGATCGAATCGATGGATCTTTGTTTGCGAATTGCGGAATCGGTTTCCAAGACCTGCGAACAATTGGGCGTGAACTACGTTTTCAAGGCGTCCTTTGACAAAGCCAATCGCACGAGCGCCGCGAGTTTTCGTGGGCCGGGAGTAGATGAGGGGCTCAGGGTGCTGGAGCAAGTGCGAAGCAAGCTTGGTTGCCCAGTCACCACGGACGTTCATTTGCCAGACCAAGCGGTCGCGGTCGCCGAGGTCTGCGATTTGCTCCAAATTCCTGCGTTCCTCGCACGGCAAACCGATCTGCTGGTGGCTTGCGCTAGGACGGGCAAACCATTGAATGTCAAGAAGGGACAGTTTATGGCACCGGGCGACATGGAGTATGTTGTCGATAAGGTGCGAGGTGTTGGCCAGGGTGGTTTAATGCTTTGCGAACGGGGAACATTTTTTGGATATGGACGATTGGTCAACGACATGACCGGCCTCAAGATCATGCGCGACCTGGGTGTGCCAGTGATCTTTGACGCGACGCATTCGGTACAAAGTCCTGGCGGGCTGAGGGGTGCAACGGGAGGCAATCGACTCATGGTGGAGCCATTGGCTCGAGCCGCAGCCGCGGTCGGCGTCGACGGTTTGTTTTTTGAAACGCATCCCAATCCAGACAGCAGTCCGAGCGATGGACCCAACATGATCCCGCTGGACGAGTTTGAGCGGACTCTGGAACGTGTTTTGTCGATTTGGCGAACCGTTGTTTCCTGGGGTACGTAGTCCCACGCTCTAGGGGATTGAGTTGAACCATTGGGCGGTTTGTTTAGAACAAAGAGTTTTGGGTAGAATTGATACATGCAACTAAATTTCCGATGCCCTAAGGTTCGTATGACACCTAAACTCTTTCCCTGGCTGTTAATGTTTTTCGCGGCATTTCTATTGGGGTGCGAAGACCAGAATGCCAAACGGCTTTCTCAGATGCAGGTGAAACAAGCCATCAACAACGAACGCGATCCGATTCGCGAAGCTTTCCGATATTTGCCTCAGCTGATACGTCTCGATCGGACGGTTGCGCTTCGCCAGATTCAGTCCGAGCTGAATACTTGGGCGACGACGGTTGTCGAGCAGAGCCAATGGAAATCACCGGAGCTTCTCAATTCCGTTTCCGGCTCGTTGCGAACCATCGATTTTTCCAATCGAATGACCGTATTGAAATTCGGCGAGCCGGAATGCGAATACCTTCTTCAGTGCCAGATGATGCGAGATGTCAGCAAATGGGTGCTGGAACGTCCGTATCACGACAACCTCTATAAGGCCTGGCTTGAGAAGAAAAAAGTCGCGATGCCTGAAGGCGATTGGTTGGCGCTTGAAACGACCATGAAGCTGTTCGACTGGACGATATGCAATGTCGGAATCGATGGACAAGCGAAGGACATCGAACGGCTGACCGTCAATGCGGAGATGCCCATTCATGATCAGGCTCCCATCTATCGCCAGTTACCTTGGCAAACGCTCAACTTCGCTCGCGGCGATACATGGCAGCGGGCTCGGGTTTTTACGCAACTCGCGTTCGCATGTGGGATTGATTCGATGATCCTCGCTCTCCCCAGTCCTTCGGGTGCCACCGAGGACGCTGCCCTGCGACTTTGGTGTGTGGGAGTACCGATTGGCAACGAGATTTATCTGTTTGAGCCGCAGTGGGGATTACCTTTTCCAAGTCAAATCGATGATGGGGTAACGACGCTCAGAGAAACGAAATCAAATCCTGCAGTGCTCAGGCGAGCGAAAATTCCAGGTTTCTTTGAATATCCAGTCGAGCCAAAGGACTTGGGTGGTTTGGTGGCGTTGGTAGATGCCGAACCATTTGCGGTTGGGAAAACCATGTTTACTCTTGAGAAATCGCTGACGGGTGACAATCGAGTTCGGATCAGCATGGACGCGGACGGTTTCGAAAAGAAGATCAATGACATCGACCCAAAACTGTCGGTGCGGCTATGGAATGTGCCGTGGATTGCTCACGTGTACAATCAGTCGGTACGGGAGCGACTCAACGAACAGTCAGCATTTTCGCTAAACCATATTGGAACTTTTGGCGCCTACATTACCGACACGCCCATCAGCCGCGCTCGCAGCCTGCATTTGACAGGCAAGTTTAAGAGAACGGATGAAGCAGCCGGCGCGTTGCGATCCTACATGGATGTCCGCGTTGACGAGCAGACCCTTAAGGAACTTGAATTCGACCGGAATATTCAGATGATGCTCGGCGTCGTGCGGCATCCGGATGCTACGCCTGAGGCTTTCAAGTTCCAAGTTGAGCAAGCCAGAGTTTTCTTCCGACGGTCCAAGTTCGATGTGGCCGCCTTCCTCGCGATGATCTGTTTCGATTCAGATCAAGCAGACACATCGATCGATTGGCTTTCGAAGCGACTGATTGCGATTCCTGGTACTGACCGATGGCATGCCCATGCGCACTATCTGCTTGGTCGATCCTACGAAATGAAAGGGAGTACTGAGGCCGCGTTGGAAGAGTACAAATTCGAGAACTCGCCCCAGGCCGCTGGCAATCGAATTCGGATCCGCAAGCTAAATGCTGCGACAGAAAAGTTAAGCGAAAAAAACTAAGTTCATCAATACAAGCCCGCCGCGCAAGCAAGGGAATCGGATCGGTCACTTGCTTGCGCTGCGGGCTTGTAAGGGAATTCAGGAATTAAGCGTTAAGGGTTGGATCCGTGACTCGCCAAGAATCGACGTTGAGATCGCTTGCTCGAGCGAAGCACAGTTCACCTCGGTGCGGATGCACAATATTGGCGCGGACCAGAATATGGGTATCGGCCAGAATGGAATCCAATCGTCGACGATCGTTGTCGTCCCGATATTCGAGGTAAATCACTCGAGTCCGGGCGAGCCAAGGCTTCAATGACTTAAGAATGGGGACTTCGCAACCGACCGTATCGATCTTAAGAATGTCGATATCATTGAGGTGAAGTTCGGAAAAAACCGAATCGGCACTTTTCAGTGTGATTTCTTCTGTGTCGTGCGCGGCGGCAGCGCCTCTGGAAACAGAGTTCAACGCAGGGTCAAGCTTATTAAGAAATATAGGAGAGCGTTTTTCTCGATCGAGCAATCCATACTGAAATTTCTGTACTTTCGGAAACGTGGTTGTGTTCGTTTCGAGAAGCTGGTACGCATTGGAAAATGGTTCAAACGCATAGATATCTGCGTTCGGGTATTGCAGCGCAAAGAACACGGAGGCTGCTCCGACGTTCGCACCCACATCCACGATTGTTTTTACGTCGCTTAGAATCGAGAGTCGCGGATAGGCGTTCCCCTCCAATATAGTCTTTGCTCGAGCTGGCCCTTCCTTAGAATCAAATGTTTGGAAGACGACATCACCTTGAGGGAGTTTGGCAGACAGCGCCACAGTGCGCATTAAATTGATCGTCATGTATTGACCTTAAAGAATGGATGGTGCGGACGTCGTAATCACGGAACCCGAATGAAGGTGGTGAGTAGCACCGAGCTTAACCGAAAACCCCGTTTAAGGAAATGGATCGATATGAATCGTCCCACGTCAATGCTAGCACGGAAATCTAATTCGGCCCATGACTCCACCTAGCCAATACGGCAATTCTAGCGCCGGATCTACTTGATACTTTGCAAGTGCGATTCCACGGCATGAACGCCGAGGTCGGGAAAGTCTGTAAAGAAACCATCCACATGGAGTTTCTTGAGCAGATACGAGTGTGTTTCTGCGATGGAATTCGACCATTTCGGCTGAGCTTCTTTGCGTACGGTATAGGGGTGTACAGCAAGACCGGCTTTTTGGGCTGCCTCTACGAGCCCGGTGGATCGAATTGAACCGTCCGCCGCGCGATCGGCGATCAGTTCCAGCGATGGCCCGATGCCACGTGCATATCGGGCGATGGGGATCAAATCATTTTCTGGAATGGCTTTACTCAGCAAGAAAATAAGGGGATAGGGACAACGGAGTCGGTCGTGGAGTTCAACGAGTTCTTCAGCTTCGAAACATTGAATGAAACATGGAGTTGTCGGGGCCTTTTGCTTGGATAACACTTGCAATAGTTCTTCCCCCATAGATTTGCCGAGTTCCTTTTTATGAAAGGCTGGCGATTTGAGTTCGATGTAAAGGCCAACGTTTCGGCCTGTGGTAGCATTCCAACCCTCGATCATTCGGATCTCATCGCTCAGTCGCAACAGGCGTTGCCCCGCGCTGCCCGGAAATCTGCCTGGAATGGCAGCCGCATTCGAACCGCGTCGGGTCCGTTCGTGCATCACCAATTGCTGAATTTCGTCCCAGGTGAATTCCGAAAAATAAAATCGACCGTCCGGACGCCCTCTCGCTGGGAATTTGAGTTCGACATCGGTCGTCTCCTCCATGGTTATGTCGTGCGTGACAACCAATTGTCCATCTTTGCTGAGGACAACGTCTTGTTCAATGAAATGAGCCCCTTGAGCGAATGCCATTGCTTTGGCAGCTTCGGTATGCTCAACCGCGTAGCCGCTTGCGCCGCGGTGAGCGATGACGACTGTACTGGCGTTTTTCGATTGGGCGGAAACCACGGAGCAGTAAGACGGGACCGACCCGCAGACCGCGAAAATCAGATTGCAAACTACGGAATGGACTCGAACCATATTTTTTTGTCTCGCTGTTTTTGGCTAGTCGTCCGAGTAAACGGGAATGATCGCAATGTTAAATTGCGAAGGTGAAAGGCGAAATGCATAAGTTTCGTGAAGAATTAACGAATGGCCGGGCGTTTTGCGAGCTCTTGGGACGATTACTCGCGTTGATGGTGTGCCAAAGTTCTAGCTTCCGTCCTGGTTTCGACTGGTTTTGCTGCCCAATTTGCGATGCCGACGGTATACTGGTTGCCCTTGACGATCCCCGGGTACCGCCTTTATTTTATGGGGTTCTTGGAAAACATCGCGGTGGGTGGCCCATAGTTTGCACTCATTGGCAGCTTTTTGGGGCTAATTCATTGCGAAATTTTCGAGTGCCGACGTAGCTTCAATTGGCAGAGCACCGCATTCGTACTGCGGGGGTTGTGGGTTCGACTCCCACCGTCGGCTGGTCCATTCACGATTCGAGTATTTCAGGAATTCCAGTCCCTATGGTTCAAACGGCAACTGTCGACATTCGAGAAATCGTTCTCTCCAATCAAACATTTGGTCCTCAGGACATCGACCGATTGGTTCGCGCCATCGAAGAGGACTTGACCCAAGCGGCTTTGTTGCGGGACGCGGTTCAGGAACTTCAGCAATCACCGAATCCTTCGCCTGCGACGATGACTCGCCTGGGTGTTTGCTTGTATTTGATTGGCAAGTTTACTGAAGCGGAGGCGACGCTCAAGCAAGCCGATGGTGGGGCCCTTGCACAATATTACATGGGCAAGATCTGCTTTCAATTGGACGACCACGATCGTGCACTTACCTACTACGAGGCTGCGGAAAAGGCGGGGTACACGCCAGAATGGTGTCAATTGTCGAGAGCGGAAGTCTTTCGATATGTTGGCCGCAAAGAAGAGGCCCTCAAGCTGCTCGACAATATATTTGGTCCCGTAGAACAGAATGCCGAATACCCATTTCAAAGGGCTGCGACGTTAGCAGCGTTGGGCGGAAATATGCCCGAGGTCATTGCTCTTTATCAGCGAGCGTTGCAAGTCAATCCTCGCCACGCTGGAGCGTTGTTTGGGCTCGCGTTAGAAAACGATCGCGTCGGCAACGATCAGCATGCGTTCGAATTGTACCAGCGGGGGGCGGGTGTGATTCCCTCGCACGTTGGCACGCTGGTGAATCTAGGGTTGATGTATGAAGACCGCAACGACTACATCAGGGCTCAAGCGTGCTATCGCCGAGTCTTAGAAACTCAGCCCAATCACCCGTTAGCCAGGCTCTACCTGAAGGATGCAGCGGCGGGTGGAAATGTTCTTTATGATGAGGATTCACAAAAGAAGAACGAACGTTTGGCCCAGTTGCTCAATATTCCGGTGACGGATTTCGAATTGTCGGTTCGATCTCGCAATTGCTTGCAGAAAATGGGGATTCGAACTCTTGGAGATTTGACTCGGGTTTCGGAACAGACGCTTTTGTCGAGCAAGAATTTTGGTGAGACGTCGTTGGTCGAGATTCGCGATATGTTGACCGCCCGCGGATTGAGCCTTGGTCAATTCGCACACGAGAAACGAGATGTTGAGCCACCGTTGGATATCAGTGGCATGTCACCGGATCAGCAAATGCTGCTGGACCGCCCCATCTCCGAGTTGAATCTTTCTGTTCGGGCGCGCAAGTGCATGGTTCGCTTGCAGTTAAACACGATTGGCGAATTGATTCGCAAAACCGGTGATGATTTGCTGGAATGCAAGAACTTTGGCGTAACCAGCCTTACCGAAGTTCGAGAGAAGCTGACCTTGATGTCCCTCAAGCTACGCGGTGACTGATGGGTTGAGGGTTGAGGGCTTTCCAACTCGTACTCCAACTCGTAATCGTACCCCTACTCGAATCTCCTGCTCAATCGGCACGAATTCGAGTACTCGAGCTCGTTCCATTGCGGAGTACGATTAGGAGTACTGAAATCCAAAAATTCCGTGGGGTGCGAAGATTTCCCGAGATTTTTCGATTTTCTCGACTCGAGAACCGAACAGAAAATTCCTGGCAACGTAGCTATGTCATCCGGCAATCAAGCGTTGTTGGAGCGGTGAAACCGGCTATACTTCCTGGACCTGGGACCTGGGAAATCAAATGAATTGCCAGGTTTCGTTTGACTGATCCTAAGTACTAGTTGTTGAGAAAAAATGGCTGAATCAAGTGCGAATACGCCAGCAATGATCGAAGCGGAAGGGCTTTCCAAGTTTTATGGCCCTTTCGCTGCCGCTCGCAATGTATCCTTTCGTGTGAACAAAGGGGAATTAGTAGCCTTCCTTGGACCGAACGGTGCCGGCAAGAGCACCACCATGAAGATGCTGACCGGCTATTTGGCTCCGAGCGAAGGAGTTGCACGCATTGCTGGTCACGACATGTTCAAGGATCGGCTGGCAGGCTCGGTGAGGCTTGGCTACTTGCCGGAAAACGGACCGCTCTATCCTGATATGACGCCGTATAGCTTGCTCGGTTTCTTTGCGGACGCTCGCGGCATGGAGCCTGGCCACAAAAAGAATCGTATCGAAGCAGTGATCGAACTTTGCGATCTGAAGTCGGTGATTCACAAAGCTATTAGCAAGTTGTCCAAAGGCTTTAGGCAGCGCGTTGGGATGGCGCAGGCGTTGTTGCACGAACCCGACGTATTGATTCTTGACGAACCGACGGCGGGTCTCGACCCGAATCAGATTCGAGAAGTCCGGAACACCATGCGCAAACTCGGTGAAACCAAGACCATCCTGCTATCGACCCACATTTTGCAAGAAGTCGAGGCCATGGCCTCTCGCATTATCTTGATCAACGAAGGCAACAAAGTGTTCGAAGGCACAGTGGACGAGTTGAAGCATGTCAAGGGAGTCGATGGTGACATCTCTGCTGCCTTCCACAGGTTGACCGGCGCCGCTGCTTAGCGATCGCAATCAACTTAACCGTTTGCCGATCCGTGGCTCGGCAAACCAACTAACCAAACAATGATTCGTGCTTTAGGGGATATTAGAAGTGTTGCTTGTACTCAGTGCGTTGGCAAAGTTACTTTTGCTCGACTTGGTCTTTCTCGGCGTCATGCTCGCCTTGATGATGCTGCTCGCTCGTGGTCGGCGCGTCGCGTACGCGGTCCTCAAGCGAAACTTTTATGGATATTTTTCCAATCCAACAGGATATGTCTTTCTGTGCTTGTTCGTGCTATTGACCAGCATGGCGGCTTTTTGGCCGCACGAATTTTTTAGCTCCAACCTTGGAACTTTGGGGCAGCTGAACAAGTGGTTTACGTACATCATGTTGTTCTTCATCCCGGCCATCACCATGAGTATTTGGGCCGAGGAACGCCGTCAAGGTACCGACGAACTTCTCTTGACATTGCCTGCCGACGACTTTGACATCGTGGTCGGAAAATATGTTGCGGCATCAGCCATCTATTCTGTTTCACTCCTGTTTTCACAGATTTCGACGTTCATCGTTCTCGCTTTGCTGACTCAAGGCGACATTGACACCGGTTTGTTTTTCACGAACTACATCGGATATTGGTTTATCGGTCTATCCATGATCGCGATCGGGATGGTGGCGTCCTTTTTGACGAACAACCTCACGGTCGGCTTTATCCTTGGGGCTCTATTCAATGCCCCGCTCGCGTTCGCATTCAAGGCAGACACCATCGTCAATCGCCCCGTGGCTCGCGAGATCAAGAACTTTAGTATCCCCGAACGCTTTGATGATTTCGGACGTGGTGTGCTCAGCTTGTCGAGCATGGCTTATTTTTTGTTGGTGGCTGCCTTCGGTATCTACCTTTGCATGGTGCTCATCGGCAAGAGGCACTGGAGCGGTGGTCGGGATGGAAACTCCAAATTATTGCACTACTTGACTCGCATCGGATTGTTGGCTGTCATCGCCATCGGCGGTAGCATGTTGTTTCGCAACCGAGATTTGCTCCGTCTGGACGCAACCGAAAATCAGGTCAGTTCGCTGGCTCCTGCCACCGTCGATATGATCCGTAACCTCGGCAAGGAACATGACATTGTGGTCGATGCATTTCTGTCAGCCGATGTGCCTGAACAGTACGCAAAAATAAAATACGAGATCGTCTCGCTCCTTAAAGAATTTGAATCGACCGCTTCCTCGTCGGGAGCGTCCTTGCAAGTTCGAATATACGACTCAATCCTTCCTTCAAGTGAAGAGGAAAAACAAGCCGAACAGCAGTACGGGATCATGCCTCAGATGATTCGTGCTCGCGAACGTGGAACGTATACCGATCAACCTGTTCTCCTCGGTGCGGCTTTCCGGAGCGGTCTTCAAAAGGTGGTTATCCCGTTCTTCGAGCCTGGGGTTCCGGTGGAGTACGAATTGGCTCGATCGTTAACGACGGTGGCCAAGCCGGCCAAAAAGAAACTTGGCGTACTTAGAACCGATGCTCGCCTCATGGGCGGATTCGATCAGCGCTCTTTCCAACAATCGCCACAACAACCGATCGTTGACGAGTTGGCAAAACAATATGAAGTATCCGAGGTGAATCCTGCGTCACCTATCGACACGGAAAAGTACGATGCGATTCTGGCCGTTCAGCCATCGTCGCTCGGCCCGGAAGAGATGAATAATTTTATTGCTGCGGTGAAAGCTGGCGTGCCAACAGCCATTTTCGAAGACCCGATCGTCGCATTGGATGCGGTACCCGGTACGGGCGATCCGAAACAGCCCGCAAATCAAATGATGATGATGGGACAGGGGCCGCAACCCAAGGGCGATATCCGACCGCTTTGGCGACTGCTAGGCATCGAAGTGCCCGGCAAGCCAGGCATGATGGGCTCGCTCGCTCCCGATATCTGCTGGCAAGACTACAACCCCTACCCGGTGCTCGCGGAAACGTCGGAAGCATCCAACTTGTGGATCTTTGCGAGCGAACAATCGCCCGGTGCGGACGACGCGCTGAGTGACAAAAGCGAGATCACCAACGGACTCAAGGAAGTGATGTTGCTCTTCGCAGGGGTCATCGTCCCAGCCAAGGATTCCACCTTGTCGTTCACGCCGCTTATCAAAACTGGCACCAACGCAGGTTCGATGCCACAATCCGAGATCAATAGCGTCCAACAATCGGGGCTTGGGCGAGCTACCGAGTACTCGCTCCGTCGAGGAGAGACCCGTGGCGAACAAATCTTGGCAGCTCTGATCGAAGGCCAAAGCGATGCGGCAGACAAATCAACCTCCGAAGAGGGCAAACCTCCTGCGGCGTCGGCCAAGAAGCCAATCAAGGCGGTCTACGTGGCCGACATCGACTGCATGTCGCGAACATTCCTTGATCTGCGAAATCGTCCACCCGAATTGGAAGGCATCAATTTCAGATTTCAGAACATCACCTTTGTACTCAATGCAATCGATGTTTTGACCGATGAGTTGCGTTACCCTAAGGTTCGTCGACACGTACCTACGTACAGCACGCTCAAGCTGGTTGAGCTCAAAGCGGATGAGGCTCGCAAAGAAGAATCCAGAAAGCAGACCGATTTTGATAGCGAGTTCAAAAAGACGATCGCCAAGGTCGAAGATGATAACGCCAAGGCTGAGAGAGAATTGCGAGACAAAATCGAGAAACTTCAGAACGAAGGAGCCGTTGAACCCTCGAAAGTCGAGGAACTCCGACGAATGCTTCAGGAAGCCGACATCAAGAAAGTCCAATTGGCCAAAAAATTCCAAATCGAAAAGGAACGATTGCAGCGTGTTCGCGATCAAGGGGTTCGCGAAGCCCGACGACAGTCGGACGATGCTATCGGCAAGATACAAAACTATTACAAATTGTTGGCGGTCTTCGTTCCACCGGTTCCGCCTTTGTTGGTTGGGATCGTGGTGATGGTCTCGCGTCGATTGCGAGAACGTGAAGGCATCTCGAAGAGCCGATTGCGTTAGACGTGATCGATTCGAAAATCGAAGACAGACAAATTAAAACCGAAATTGCAAAGTTAGTGGAGAAGAAGAACGTGACAGAAGGTACAAAAACTGGAGCCATGGCAGTTGTCGCTGGCCTTGTTGCACTTTTGGCTTGGGGAACGTCCAGTCGCAACAATTCGTTCGTGCCTACGGAAAGCTTGAAGGGCAAAGCCATCTTCGAGAAGTTCAACGATCCGATGGCGGCTGCGTCGCTCAAGATCCTGCGTTACGATACGCCGAAAGAGGATTACGTCGAATTCGAAGTGGCACAAGATAGAAAATCACTTGTCTGGACGTTGCCGTCGCACGAAAGCTATCCTGCGGACGCTTCCAAACAAATGAGTGAGGCCGCCAATCTCTTCGTCGGACTGAAAGCCATCGATGTTGCCAGTGAGAAGAGAGCGGATCAAGTGCTGTATGGAGTCGTAGAGCCCAACAAGCAGAACGCGGCCAAAGGTGGCGAAGGTGTTGGGATGCTCGTTCAAATGCGAGATGCGAAAGGTGATATCCTCGCGGATCTTATCATTGGAAAAGACAACGACAAGAAGCAACGATTTGTTCGCGTCCCATCCGAAGACGTTATTTATGTCGCCGAGCTTGACACGGCCCCCCTCAGCACGGATTTTAAACAATGGATCGAAGCAGACTTGCTCAAATTGAGTAGTACCGATATCGAAAACATCGGTATTCGTGATTACCAGATTGTACCCGTCAATCAGGGCCTCGCCTTGAGCAAAAACTATGAAGCCGATCTAGCTTATTTGACCAGCAGTGGTCAATGGCAAGCAACTCGCATCACGACTTTTGATTCCAACCCTCCCACCGAACGCACTGTCGGCCCCGAGGAGCAACTCAATTCGTCAAAGCTCAACGAAATGAAGAGTGCGCTCGACACGTTGCGCATCTCAGACGTCCTCAAGAAACCGGCTGGTCTTGCCGGTGACTTAAAAGGTGACAAAGCACTTTTGTCAAATCAGGAATCACTCAGTTCCTTGCAACGCCGAGGATTTTATCCCAACCCGAATCCGAAAGAGGGAGAAAGTGTCGACTTTTATTCAAAGAGTGGTGAATTGCAAGTCACGCTCAAGGACGGTGTCCAATACCTATTGAGGTTTGGGAACGCTGCAGGTGCCGAGATCAAAGCGATCGACAAGAAAGACACCGAGGACGGCAAAGAAGAGGAAGTTGTTTCGATCAATCGTTTCTTGCTCGTCACCACGCGAGTCGACGAGTCTAAATTCCCACCCCCTGACTTGGAAAAAGTCCCGGAGACTGTCGAGGAATTAAAGGCTATCGAGAACCTCAAGAAACAGCCGACCCTAGACGCTCCGCTTGCGCCAACGACGACTTCGGAACCTACTGTACCAGCCACGCCGATTGAGCCGAGCACGAATCCGAAACCCGATTCGCCCAACACAGAGGCTCCGAAAACCGAGCCTGATAGCAAGCCTGCGGAACCTAAGGCCGAAGCATCCGCAGCAGAAGCACCTGCAGCAGAAGCACCGGCAGCCGTGGAAAAGCCAAAGGAGCTGTCGGTCCATGCAGATAAGCGAACTTCGAAATTGGTTTCGTTCCAAGACCCGCAAACTCCGGCAGCAACAGCAACTCCAGCCACAACTCAAACACCTGAAGAGAAGAAGCCTGAGGCCGCCGCCCAAGAAGCAGAGCCAACCGAAGAGGAATGGAAAGAGAGACTTGAGGCCGCTCGCGAGAAGATCACGAAAGAGAATAAACGCAAAATCGATCAGCGAAACGACAAACTTCAAGCAGCCAAAAAGAAGGTGGCAGAACTCAACGGACGTTTCGCTGATTGGTATTACGTCGTTAGCGAAGAGGATTACAAGAAAATGCGGATCTCGCTTGCCGATTTGATTCAACCCAAGAGCGGGAGTGGAGCTGGCCCATCCCCAGGCGGATTCAATCCAGGTGGATTCAATCCAGGTGGAGGAATTCCTGGCTTCCCGCAGCCTTAGGACCTACGTAGCAGTGTCGCTCCGCGACTCTGGTCCTCGACATCAACGGATATTCGCTCCACTGATTCCACTTCAGCGTAATTTCTGGTTCGAAATGTAAAAATCCCGGTGGGGGATGAGGGTTCTTACATCCAATACGTCCGTCTCGAAGATACGGACCTACAGATCGATGCGATAGTGCACTTCATCGATGCCGTCTTCGTAATAGTCGATCAGGCGCCCGGCAGTTCGAAATCTGGCGGCAGTCAACAACGAAGATGCGTTGGCCACGTCTGACGGAAAAGCCATGTAGATCGATCGGCCACCCCAACCGCGAACTTGATCGTAGACCCGTTGGAAATCTTGCGGTTTGGTCCCTTGACCTTGCGGAACAAGTTCCCAGGCTAACCAGTACGCACCATTGGTCTCAGGGATTTCGTCCACGTCTGTCAGCTTGATGTCATCCAAATTGAGAACAACGTCGACGATTTCTTTTTCGCAGAGACGCATCCCGTAGACGATCAGCGACTCATTCGGTGCGTAGTAGTCAGGCTGCCGGATCTCTTGGACAAAGCCAACGTGCATATAGGCCTCGCGGGCATCGCGATAGATATCACCCAGCGACGGATCGCTATAGTCGCTGGCCTGGACGAACACCTTGCGTCCATCGCGCTCTCGCATGATCTCTATGATCCAAGTGAGCATGCGATTTCCGGTCCCGGTTCGTCGATGCGAGGGATGCAAATAGGTCCACGACAGGCCAAAGGACCCATCCGTCCCGTTGATTGGCTTGGCTCCCACAACTCCGATGACGCCGCCGCTCTCACACAAACAGAATTGGTCCTCGATTCCGCTTCCGTACGTTTCTCTGGCTTCCTCAGCATCGTCCTCGTCGTATTCCTGGATGATACTCAACGCGGCCGGTATGTCTCGGACGACCATGGGCCTAAGCTCTAATTTGCCGTCGGCGCGATACAGCATTTCGACTCCACTTCTGTAGGATTCCTAAAATTGGGACACGCATCGGGTTTCAAGTCACTCGAGATACCCTTTAATCGGCATTAGAGAATACTCCGTCAGCAAATCAACGGCCTGCTCGATGTATTCTTTAGGAAGTATTGCGCCTGAGTAGAGCATGGGTGGCGTACGCGTTATCGCACAACTTCCAAACGCCAAACAATGATCTAGGACTTTGTTTGCATTCGTAAATGCATTGCCAATTGGGAATTCCGCGACCAACGCAAATGCGCGGCCAACGATCGCTTGGAGTTTTTCCGAAATTGCGTTCGCTCGGTCCAACTGACCGTTGTCAAGACATTGGAGCATCTGAGCGAATTGATCAGCAAAAACATTGGCAGTACTCAGCAAGAATCCATCGTAGATTCCGCCGGCGATCTTTGGCCATGCGACATAGCCACCTTGCTCCGATCCTCGCAACAGGAATACTCCGCCAAGTGGGAACTGGCTTTTGGCGACATGATCGTGGCCGCTTGTGTCTTTGAACAAAACGAAATTGGGATAATCTGCCGCCAGCGCGGCCACTATTTCCGGGGACATTTCGTTTTGCGTGATTTGTGGCAGTTGGTAGAGCGCGGTCGGCCAACCAAGTTCAAGGACTTTGGCCAAGGAAGACTTGATCTCGTCTTGGCTCAATCCGTTCCCCTTAGGAGGGCAAACGGTGACGCCCACCACTGCCGGGTGCCCGCGCAAGTCGTTCATCGATTGGATGCAATCGAGCATTTCATCGAGATTGGTTTTGAGCACTCCGATCAGCACTCGCAAACCAAATCGATCCGACGCGTCCAACACATGGGTTAGAACTTCGCGAATATCTGCGTCACCCATTTCCCAGCCTTCGCCTGTCGAACCGGGCACGAGCAGGCCGCCGACAAACGGAGCGATGGTGGAAAGATGCGATTGGATGCGCTCAAGTGCCGGGCACTTGGCTGCTCGGAAATGCGTTAGCGCCGGACACCATAGTCTCGGGACTCCGTTTGGAAAAAGCCCTCGGAGAAACGCTTGACGAGCAAGATCAACACTCATAATGCTTTGTGTTTCAGACCATTGGTTTCGCTGCAATGGAATCAGTGCAGCGAATTTTCGTTGATATCGAATACGCAGCGTCGCGGAGCGACGCTGCCACGTGGGTCCGCATCTCCGAGGCGGACGTATTTGCGATTGGAACCCTTATCCTCCGGATTGAGCATATTTCAAACCGCTAGTTACGATGCAATGGAATCAGTGCAGCGAGTCTTCGTTGATATCGAATACGCAGCGTCGCGGAGCGACGCTGCCACGTAGGGCGCAGAGCGACGCTGCCACGTTATTTCTTGCTTGGCAATTCCATGACTTCGACTTTGCGAATATGGACTTTGCTGCCCGGGTCATGTTGTTGAAATGCGAAATGTCCTTCTTTGAACTTCGAATCGAAGTCCATGTACTCAAAAAGTTCATTTCCGTTGATCGTGATCTTGATTCGAGTCATGTTTCTCCCACGCCATACGTCATCGCGTACTTCGACTTCGTAGTTGAACCAGGTGTCGGGCTCCACATGCCTCTTGTACACGTGGCAGAAACCATAGAGCGATCCAGTCCGGATTGGATCCGTATGAGTGCTGTCGATTTGTGCCTCGTAACCATCGCTGAAGGTTGGTTTGCGGGTTGTGCGGAAATACATGCCCGAGTTACCTTTGTCATTGATCTTGATCTCGGCTCGGTACTTGAAATTCTTGTACGGTCCCTTGGTGCAGACCAGCATGGACGCCGGACCGGAGCCCGCGAGTGCTCCGTCGGAGACTTGCCATACACTGTCTTCTTTTCCTACTTTTTCCCAACCGTCGAGGGATTTGCCGTCAAAAAGGGAAACCCAAGTGCCATCCTGTGCCTCAAGTCGTGCGGCGGCACTCCACGCAAGAATTCCTAAGAGAGCGAACGAAAAATATCGAAACAGTTGAGTCATGTCGTCAAGTCCTTGAGAGTATTTTTGAGGTGCAGTTTGGAAAACCGGCCATGAATTGTACCAGAATGACATCCACTCAGTTTGAGCTTGAAAGCTTCAAAAAATTGGACAGCAGTTGTAGGCCGTCGCGTTGGCTTTTTTCTGGGTGAAATTGCGTTGCCAGCACATTTCCCGATCGGACTGCAGCGCAGAATCTTTGACCATAGTCGGCTTGTAGCCAGACCACTTTCGGATCGGTGGGTTCGGCGTAATAGCTGTGAACAAAATAAAAGTACGGAAGATTGGCAATGCCTTCGAGCATCGGATCGGGAGAGCATGTCGACGCGACCTTATTCCAACCCATATGCGGAATCTTTATGGCTGGCTCGTGCGGCAACGTCTTAAACCGACGAACGCGACCCTTGAGGATCCCAAGTCCCTCGTGCTGCCCCCCCTCGTCGCTGGTCTCGAACAGAAGTTGCATACCGAGACAGATTCCCAAAAAAGGCTTGCCCGACGACGCCCAATCGACAAGCAATTCGATCAAACCTCGCCGCTTGAGTTCAGCAACAGCGTCTTGGAAGGCTCCGACACCTGGTAGAATCAGGTGGGAAACTTGGGACAACTCCGACCTATCGCCGCTGATTAGGGCGGGATGGCCAATGTGTTCGATCGCCTTCTGAACGCTCCTCAAGTTGCCCATCTGGTAATCCACAATCCCAACCGTTACTCCCATCCGTTGTCTCCACCTAGTATTGTCAGTGTCGCGTTTTGAATATTGTTGTTGCAAACTAGACACGCCCGGACTGCCCAAGTGACAGGCTCTGGGTCAAGATTGATCGTATCGTTTACTTTTTTGCATAGAGTTTATCCGGTATGTAAGTTTGGTCAGCCCCAAGCGAAGCTTCGAAAGCTGCTGAACTAAGAAAAACCCACATTTTTGTTAATTGGGGCTTGCGGCGCCCAGTTTAGTACAAAAAGTGGCCCAATAATTGCGGTCCAAGTATGATCCGCCGAAAAGTCGTGAACCAAACTTCAAATTGGTTCGTCGAATATTAGGTAGGAATGACCAAACGAGTCAAACGCTGGTGCGATAGAACGGATGTCAACGTGGCACACCGATCAACCGATGCCCGGCGGGAGACTTGAAGCTCAATGAATGAGCTTCGAACCCATCGCCGAGTCGATTGTAGCGGTTGGGAGCCGCAAGGATTGCACAGTTTCGACTCAGCAGCAGGGAGCAAGTAGATGAATACCGACTATCGCATTTTACAAATCAGAGAACTACGAGATCAGCAAGTTCGTTTTGCCCCTCGAGCAAAACGCAATGAACAAGCCGATCGTGCCGAAACGCTACTTTCTGAATTAGATCCATCGAAGAACTACCCATACGACTATTTGTTCTTTCGAGTCACAGACGTTCGACCGGACGCAACCGGCTACCGCCTCATCAAAGGAGACGATGCCGTGCACGATTTGCGACTCTTCGTTGAGGATATCACCGATTCGATGAATCTGCGCGTCGAGGAAGCCAGCGAACCCGTTCATACCGTTGAGGACTTGAGCAAGATGTTCAATGTCTCCACCAAGACCATTTCACGCTGGCGAGATCAAGGCCTTGTGTCGCGTCGATTCCTATCGGAAGGGCGAAAACGAGTCGGATTTCTGCATTCCAGCGTAGATCGATTCGTATTGCAGAACAAAAAGCGAGTCGAGCGAGGTGAGCGATTTACTCAAATCTCCGATGCCGAACGAGATGATATCATCGACCGTGCTCGACGGATTGCCGCTACCGGCGCCAACTTGTCCGAGGTTTCCAGAACCGTTTCTTCCGAAATCGGTCGAAGCACGGAGACCATTCGATATACGATCAAGAACTTTGACCGACAGCATCCCAATATGGCAGTCTTTCCTGATCAGAGAGAAGTTCTCTCGGAAGAAGACCGTCGTGCCATGTACCAACAACATAATCGCGGCGTATCGACCGTGGTGTTGGCCAAACGATATGGTCGAACTCGGGCAAGCATTATTCGGCTGCTCAACGAACAGCGGGCTGCCAAGATTTTGGAATTGCCGTTGGATTACATTCCGAATCCAGTATTCGATGACCTATCATGCGTGGACGAGATCCTATCGGAGCTGCCAACCTCGGCGGATGCGGTTCGCAAGATCCGCGCCCCGAGTGGATTGCCTCCTTATTTGGCTTCGCTTTACGATGTCCCCTTGTTGACTCGCGAACAAGAATATCATTTGTTCCGCAAGATGAACTACTTGAAGCATGTGGCTTCTAAGTTGCGAGCCGACCTGGATCCCAAAGCCCCGCTGGTGGCGCTGATGGATCAAGTGGAAGCGCTCTACGAACAAGCAGTGTCCGTCAAGAACAAGATCGTGCAAGCCAATTTGCGATTGGTCGTTTCCATTGCGAAACGCCATACCGACCCGAACGACGATTTCTTCGGGCTCATCAGCGATGGCAACATGTCGTTGATTCGAGCTGCGGAGAAATTTGACTACGCTCGTGGTAACAAGTTTAGCACGTATGCTTCGTGGGCCATCATGAAGAATTTCGCGAGAACTATTCCCGACGAATTTCGACATCGCGATCGCTTTCGTACCAGTTCCGAAGAAGTCTTTACGTCGCACGAAGACCGTCGGGCGGACAATATCACGGCGGAATTGGATCAAGCGTCCCGAACGGATCAGATCCAAAAGATATTGCATACCTTGGATCAACGAGAACAACAGATCATCGTTCGTCGCTTCGGTTTGGATCACCGTTTCGAGCCGCTTACCCTAAAGGAAGTTGGCGAAGAAATGGGTGTGACCAAGGAACGAATCCGTCAATTGGAAACGCGAGCCCTCGAAAAACTGCGACTTGCTGCAGCCAAAGCACGCATCGACATTCCCGAGTAGAGGATGTGGGTGCCACATGTTACCGCGTCGCTCCGCGACGCGGTTTCACAACGCGGGTATTTGAAACTTGGGTTGTGTAGAATCTCATTCGTAACGCGGGTTCGCGTCGCGGAGCGACGCTTCCACAACGGGACG
>JBEBHM010001293.1:0-1602 GCA_040080875.1 Pirellula sp. | reverse complement strand
TGCTTGGGATCGCCCCCGTTCGACTCCCAACGCGTCTTGCGCATCTCGGAAATGCTCCATCGACTCCGCATCGCCCCCTCAAGCCACAGTTCCGCATCGTCCCAATCGATGGCAGCCAAAAAATGACTCCAATAAAGCCCTGGGTAGCTTGAGTAAGATTGACCAAATCGTTCGTAAACTCGACGCAAACGCCCCACATGTTGACTTGTAACAGCCCCAACTTGCTTTGTCCAGGTTTCATCGCTGAAGCAGCCAGTGGACGCGTCTGAAGCGATCAAGGCCGATCTCCACTCGGAAATAATCTTGCCTTTACTCCAGTTCGTTTGACTGATCAGCGTATTCCATTGGCCGACATATGGGGCCGTAACGGTTAGTGAATGCGAGTCGAGATCCGCCGCCGTTTCAACCGTCAAAGAGTCACTTTCAACAGGTGTTTCGACATTGGACAAGAATGCTGGAGGTGGTGTCATAAGCAATCGTTGCATGAGGTTGGATTGAATATCGCATGGTGCTCGCTCGATTTAAGCGAGCTCAGTCGTGTTCACGGAAGAGAGTACAGCATAGGTGATGGTTCACCAACGTCCGAACACCACGAACTAGCCTGAATGATTTGCAAACCGATCAGGACATGTCACTTAGGGAAACTTTTCGGGCGCCGATCGATATTCTGCCAGAACATTCCCTATGTGCATAACCCGTCGATAGTGTGGCCCTGCGGCACCGCCCGCAGGGATTTGTGCTTGCCAACGGACGGACCCACTGCCCCACCGTTGTTTGGGCCGTTATGCCGCACTGAACCGCCTATTGGCTTTTCGCCAAATTCGCGATAATGTTGCTATCGGCATGGAACCTGCTTATGTTTTTCCAAGCAAATGAACCAAGGAAGAATCGACAACGTGAACAACACAAGTGAATCAGGGAGTGGGCATCCCCACAAAAACTTCATCGAAATCGAAGTTGAAAAAGATATGGCCTCCAAGCCGGAATTGATTGGAAAAACGGTCACTACCCGGTTTCCGCCGGAACCAAATGGCTACTTGCACATCGGTCACGCCAAAAGCATTTGCTTAAACTTTGGGTTGGCACAGACGTACGACGGGAATTGCAACCTCAGATTCGACGATACCAATCCAACCAAAGAGAGCGAGGAGTTCGTCAACTCGATCAAGACCGACGTGAATTGGCTTGGATTCAAGTGGGACAAACTGCTTTTTGCGTCCGACTATTTCGGGACACTTCATGATTGGGCCTGCCAACTGATCGCGGAAGAAAAAGCGTTTGTGTGTGACCTCAACGCAGATCAAATGCGGGAGTATCGTGGAACTCTTACCCAACCTGGCCGAAATAGCCCGTTCCGGGATCGAACCGCAGCGGAAAACCTCGATCTATTTGCTCGCATGAAAAACGGTGAGTTCCCTGACGGAGCCAAGACGCTTCGTGCCAAGATAGACATGAGCTCACCCAATCTCAATCTACGCGATCCCGTCCTGTATCGGATCATGCACGCGCATCACCATCGAACGGGCGACGCTTGGTGCATCTATCCTATGTACGACTGGGCACATGGTCAAAGCGATTCAATCGAGGGGATCACGCATTCCA
>JBEBHM010000528.1:0-6231 GCA_040080875.1 Pirellula sp. | reverse complement strand
AGCGTAAGGGAGATTTAAGCGAGACAGAGCCTTCGCGAATTGAGATGAGTAAAAGATCGTGGTATATCAATTGCCGATGCACCACAAGTGTTGGTGGGTCCGAATGAGCAATTGGCCTTGATTTGGAACGATGGACGAATTGGATAGTTCGTTCAGCGAATTGATCGAAACCAATTCAAACTTGGGTGCGGCCCGAAAAACAAAACACTCGCCAGATTGGTTGATGGTGTAACATAGTCCGTCCGCAATGGTAACGGACGACCAGTTTGTTCCTTTGGCTTGTGAACTGGATAGACGGTGTTCCCAAACGGTTTCGCCTGTTTTTAGATTGAAGCATTCTGCGATTCCAGAATCATTGTGAATGTAGATGTGGCCATCGTGGATTGCTCCGGAACCGATGCGCTGCTTGGTCTTTGCATGTCTCCAAAGGCGATGAGAGTGGGTGACGTCACCCTTGCCACCGGCGCGGACGCCAATCGCCATGCCGTTGTATCCACCCATCGCAACGAGGGTATTTTCCGAAAAGAGGGGAGACGTGTAGACGAGAGCGTTGATACCGGAGCTGGACCAGATTTTTTTGCCGGTCTGCAAATCGATACCACACAGTTGGAATGGGAGCGATAGGATTAACTGATCCTGGCCATCGATGGAACGAACGATGGGAGTGCTCCAGGAACCGTAGTAGTCCGCGTTCGTGAATTTTGCTTCGTCGGTGCCTTGAGTGTTAATGGGATCGTCAAATTGCCAAACGGTTTCTCCCGTTCGTTTGTTAAGCGCGATGAGGAAGGACCTTTCTCCAGGTCCAAAATACAAATAGCAAAGATCCCCGTGAAGGATGGGCGAGGTCCCATACCCCCAAATATGTTTTTGAATTCCGAGATCACGCTTCCATAATTCTTTTCCGTCCAAATCGAAGCAGGACACGCCCGCCGAACCAAACCATGCGATCACGCGTTCGCCATCTGTTACCGGAGATGACGAACACAAGGGATTGGTCGAATGCGTCGGGTCGGCGCCGGACCACTGTTCTCCGGATTGCCAGAGGGTGGCACCGTTGCTTCGCTGGAGGCACATGAGAGTACGGCGATTTTGCTTGCTTGCAGGCTGAGTCAGAAGCACTTTGTTCTGCCAGACGATCGGCGTGGAGTTTCCCGGTTCGGGCAGGGGAATCTTCCACGCGACGTTTTGCGACGGTCCCCATTTTGTAGGGAGTCCTTTTTCAAGGCTGGTACCATCTCCCATCGGCCCGCGCCATTGGGGCCAATCATCCGCAAAGATCCTCGAGCAATCGGACGTCTTCGTCCAAATAGCCATCATTAGCAGTGTCGTCGAGAGAAACTGGCAAACCAACCGTCGGGGCCGTTCGAAAGACATGGAAAGTTCTCTTACAGGAAGTCTCACAGCAGAGACAGGAAGGACTCAAGCAGAAGTAAAGCGGAATTGTAACAAAAAGCTCGGCGGGTTTTTTCGCCGACGAAGCCACTTGGTTGTTCAAATGAATCGTATGCGGCCAACCGAATGGCATGGCGACTTGGAATGCTAGCATAACCGACTGAGCAAGCCTTCGATCTTGACTTGATTTCGTTCCTTGTGCGATACCTAGATTTGAGTCGATTACGACATCTGCAGGGAAAAGTCGGGCATGGCATGAATCGAATGAGATGAAGCAGTCAAGTTTTCGCAAGCATATGACGGGAATGTTGCCATGCAGGATTTTTCTGGATGGTTCCCATTCGTGCGCGTCGGGAAAGAACTCCGGCATCGAACGAGTGGTCCGCAGCCTGCTTGCGGAATGCACCAATTGGTGCGAGGAAGAGGGTATTCCGGGCCCTCAGTTGGTGACGCACAAATCGGGCAGGTTTTTTCTCGTGGAACGGCAGTTGCAACGTCATTTTTCCAATTTGGCGGAGATCGAGTCCAACGTTCGCAACAGGCTTCCGGGATGGTATAGGCACGTTTCGAATTGGATTTGTCAGGGGGTAGGATCCGTTAGGTTGCGAAAGTGGCTGATGCCGGAAGCGGGTCATTTGGGCATTTTCAAGTTGGCGCACAATTTGTATGACTCATCGATTCGAAGAACGCTTCCGCTCTATTCCAGGGCCGTACAACCGAACGCCAATGATCTAATTTTGTTGCCGGATGCGTATTGGACCAAGCGAGAAGTATGGAAGGCCGCTGCGTCGGCTCGCGAGGCAGGGGCAACGATTGTCACGGTGATCTATGACTTGATTCCACTGACGCATCCACAATATGTCGGCACGAAGCGCATGGAGGGCTTCCGACGGTACTTGCACAATGCGATCGAACATTCGGACATGATTGTTGCCATTTCGCGCACGGTTCAAGAGGAGCTGGATGCCTACATTCACGAGCATCGTTCGTTGTTCAAGCGAGTACCTCAGCGGGTAAAGCACTTTACGTTGGGTGCGGAATTGAATTTGGTGCGAGGGGATGTTCGGCAGGAAGTGCGAGTTTTGTTCTCGGAGGAGGCTCAAGCGGCTCAAAAGAACCCATATCTCATGGTAGCAACGTTCGATCCACGCAAGAATCACAGCTATTTGTTAGACGCATTTGATTTATTGTGGCGGAAACGGGACGATCTTCGATTGTGTTTGATAGGACGGGTGGGATCTCTGTGCGAAGATGTCGTACAAAGGATTCACCGTCACCCGGCGCTGAACAAACAGCTTTTTGCGTATTACGACATCAAAGATGCGGAGCTTCAACATTGCTATCGAAATTGTCGAGGCGTCATTTTCCCATCAATCGTTGAGGGGTTTGGGCTCCCGATCGTTGAGTCACTCTGGTTTGGGAAAAGGACATTTGCAAGCGACACACCGATTCACCGTGAAGTGGGGCAATGCGATTGTGTCTATTTTGATTTGTCGACACCTCAATCTCTTTCGGATGAGATAGAACGTTGGGAGCAACTAGCGGAATCCGAAACAACCCGACTTCCAACACGTCGTCCGACAACTTGGGAGGAAAGCAGCCGCCAATTGATCGCGTGCTGTCTCGACTCGCATCAAGAGATGCGAGCCGCCAAGCAGGGCGTATCTGCCAACGCGGCTTAGTAGTGCTCTGCGAGTCAGCTGGACTCGCGTGACATCGACGCGGATTTACATGATCGAGAAATAGTTCTCGACTGCGAAGTCGATATATTCTCGTTTCAGTTCCAGTGCAAGCGAATTGAAATAGCAATACGAGCGTACTTGGAGCAACAGGTCACGAGGATGGCAATTCCTCATGGGGCGGCCGATTGGCTTGTAGTGTTTGTCGATCAGATAGTCAATCATCTCTTGAACATATGGGATTTTGAGTGATCGACACATGATTTCGAAAAGTTTTCGAAAGGACTCTTCGGACGGATTCTGAACTTCGATTTTGTAGGGAATTCGGCGCAGAAAGGCATCGTCGACGAGGTCTTTCGGTTCGAGGTTGGTGCTGAAGATCACCAGCTGATCGAAGGGAACTTGAACTTTCTTGCCACTGCTCACGGTCAAGTAATCGTGACGTTTTTCGAGCGGAACGATCCAACGATTTAGGAGTTCGTCGACGGTCATACGTTGTCGTCCGAAGTCGTCGATCAGCAGAACACCGCAGTTGCTCTTGAGTTGCAAAGGAGAGTCGCTGATGTTTGTATCGGGATTTCGGGCGACCTCCAACATTGCCATAGTCAATTCGCCACCGGCGATGATGGTGGGTCGTTTGATGCGCACCCAGCGATGGTCGACTTGACTATTGCGAAGCAAACCGTCATTTTTTTCGTGCGGGATTTCTTCGTGATTTAGCGGGTCAAAGACGCGAAGCAAATCGCCATCGATTGTTACGGCGCGTGGAATCCATATGTATTCGCCAAATGCACGCGTCACACGTTCCGCGATGCTGGTTTTGCCATTTCCGGGGTATCCATAGAGGAACATACCGCGGCCGCTATTGACGGCCGGACCGAGCCGTGCGAGCAAATGAGGCGAGACCAATAGATCGGAAAATGCATTCTTGAGTGCTTCGCGTGATGGATGTTGGAGCTCGACCGACTGCAACCGAACGGAATCGACGTATTGCCCCAGAGGGATCGGAGCCGCGCCAAAGTAGGTGGTTTTTTGAAGGTGACGACGAGCGCGGTCTCGCCCCGTATCGGAGAGGGTGTGGATATAGTCGTTCATGGCCGTGGAACCGAGATATCCGGTCAACTGTTGGGCCTTGAGCCTGGACAAAGTGGGCTCAATCAATCGGAATGGCAACTTGATCTGTTCGGCGATAACACGCCCAGGAACCTCTCCGCGATTAAGCAGGTACCGCATGATGATTTCTTCGACGATTTGACCGTTGAGGCCAGCCTCTTCGAGGGAATTCGGTTCGATCGGTATGATGGGTTCGTTTGGGTTGTTCGTGATCTTTAGGTGAGAAGGGACGGTTGGCTCTTTGGGCGGCGAGTGACTAGAAACTGGGTGTGCCACGTTGGTTTGGGGCGGTGGCGTTGACCGAACCGGAGTCGAGGACTGAGAAGCGAGTCGATTGATGCGTTCGAGAGCCTCTTCCAAACTGCTGGACGCCTTGGTTCCCGGGTTATTCAGCTCGGGGTGCATCGGATGGTTTGGATTTACAGGGTTTGGGTGTGACATTGCGTTATTGGTAACCGGACTCGAACGAGACTTGCACCGTGACGGATCGGCTAGAGGCCTTGTCCAAGTTTCGACAACCACGCCAAGTCCGGCGGTTTTTTTGCTTCGGTGTATTGCGACTGACAGTGTCGCCACAATCGTCAGTCGCGCTGCAGATCAGCAACGAAAGTATTCCGGCAAAGGTCCCAAGAAACGCTGGACTATGAGAGTTCGAAAAGGGATTAGGCGAAAAATCGATAGCAAAAAAGAGAATGCCCCTTGCGGGCCGCAGGGTGTGGCACTATCTTTTCGCCTCCTCGCTTCGGCCAACTTAGGTTGGTCGAGTTTTCGGGTTTGGCAAACAAGCCGATCCAATGAAAATTAAGCGAACTGACGCTTGACATGAACCGACAACCTCGGTTACGATGTTGGGCCCACTAAACGACACCTAGCGAGTCGAGCAGCTTCCAAAGAGTTGCTTCGATGGGCCAAGTGTTGGTTTAGAAATCCGATCTTTGACAATCTGGTGGATGAGTTTGAATGTTGATGCTTCTAGGCAATTTGCCTATTTGGCGTCAATACTTTGAGGATTTTTGTGATATTAAATTTTAGGTGGGCAAATGACCAACGCCCACCAACCGGTTTCAGAAACCAACTGTGTTAGTCAAGGCTGATCAGTCGTAAGACTGGTTGGTCTAAGCATACAAAAGTGAAGGGTTTGATCCTGGCTCAGAATGAACGTTGGCGGCGTGGATTAGGCATGCGAGTCGCGCGAGAATGTAGCAATACAGGACAGCGGCGAAAGGGAGAGGACAACATGGGAATCTGCCCTGGGGACGAGGATAGCGTCGGGAAACTGACAGTAATACTCGATAATGTTTGCGGACCAAAGGTGTGATTCCGCCCCAGGATGAGCCCGTGCCCCATTAGCTTGTTGGCGGTGTAATAGACCACCAAGGCAATGATGGGTAGCTGGTGTGAGAGCACGACCAGCCTCACTGGCACTGAGACACTGGCCAGACACCTACGGGTGGCTGCAGTCGAGAATCTTTGGCAATGGACGAAAGTCTGACCAAGCGACGCCGCGTGCGGGATGAAGGCCTTCGGGTTGTAAACCGCTGTCGTAGGGAATCAAATGTACGAGGGTTCTCCCTTGTATTTGAGAGATCCTAGGAGGAAGGAGAGGCTAAGCTCGTGCCAGCAGCCGCGGTAAGACGAGCTCTCCAAACGTTATTCGGTATCACTGGGCTTAAAGAGTTCGTAGGCGGCTCAATAGGTGGGGTGTGAAAGCCCTCGGCTTAACCGAGGAACTGCGCCCCAAACCATTGGGCTCGAGGGGTATAGGGGTAAGCGGAACAGATGGTGGAGCGGTGAAATGCATTGATATCATCTGGAACACCGGTGGCGAAAGCGGCTTACTGGATACTTTCTGACGCTGAGGAACGAAAGCTAGGGTAGCGAACGGGATTAGATACCCCGGTAGTCCTAGCCGTAAACGATGAGCACTAGTCTGAGGACCTGTCACAGATTCTCGGACGTAGCGAAAGTGTTAAGTGCTCCGCCTGGGGAGTATGGTCGCAAGGCTGAAACTCAAAGGAATTGACGGGGGCTCACACAAGCGGTGGAG
>JBEBHM010000527.1:0-6234 GCA_040080875.1 Pirellula sp. | reverse complement strand
GTTTGGGATCGCCGTGGTGCGCGAGAATACCGACGCATTCTCGCGATCGATGGAAACATCGTTACCGTGGACAAGGATGTCACGCCGGGAGTTGCCAAGTCTAGCCATGTCTATGGATATTCCGGCATGGGTGGCCACGCGCTGAGTGTTGCGGACGTAGACGACGATGGAAAGGACGAAATTGTATACAAATCGATGGTCGTCAATGATGATGGTGCCGGTTTGTACTCGACTGGATTGCGGCACGGAGACGCATTGCACGTTTCGGATTTAGATCCATCGCGGCCTGGCCAAGAAGTCTTTGGCCCGCATGAGAACGAGGGAGGAGCCTGGGATGAATGGACACCGGCGGCATCGCTATTCGACGCACGCAATGGCGAGTTGTTGTGGGCCATCAACTACGGTGGGGATGCAGGTCGTGGACTTACGGCAGATATTGATCCGCGACATCCCGGTAGCGAAATGTGGGGCTTCGGAAAAGGAATCTATTCCATTGCGGGGACTCAGATTTCAGAGCAAGGACCGCGCATGTCGAATTTTGCCATTTGGTGGGATGGAGACGAACTGCGTGAACTGGTCGACGGAAATCGCATTGCCAAATGGAACTGGCGAACCAATGAAACAGAGATCATCTTTGTTGCTCGGGACGCCCAAGCGGCTGCAGGGACCAAATCTTCACCGGTGATCAGTGCTGACCTATTTGGCGATTGGCGAGAGGAGTGCGTTTTGCGAGTTGGAAACTCTGCTTTGCGAATCTACACGACCACCGAGCCGACGAAGCGTCGTTTGTTTACGCTGATGCACGACTCGCAATACCGTTTGGCAATTGCATGGCAAAATGTTTCCTACAATCAACCACCGCACCCCAGTTTCTTTCTGGGCGACTCCATGCGAGATCCGCCCCGACCTCGCATTCGAACACGCTAGAGATATCCAACGAAATCATCTGAATGCTCGGTGGGCCTTTGGGAGGAAGTACCATTTTCCTCCGACTTCGAACGCGCCGTCGAAGGACATCCCGCTGGTCTCGCCAGGAACAACATATTTGAATCCGTAGAATTTTACGTCGGCTTTGAAGTGATCGCGAACGGATTTGTATCCGCCAGGCATTACGTCAAGGTCCGGCCCGAACAGAATAATCTGCGATTGCTCAGGCCGCGTTGGAGATCCTCCTTGGCTGACCTTCTTATAGATCGATTCGCAATAAGCCACCAATTTCTGTTGATCTTCGGCTGTGGCGGCGATCGCAGCCAACGCTTGCTCGGTGGGCTTGAACTGGATCGCTTTTCGAAAATCCGTCCGTATCTCTTCGGCCATCTCGTGGATCGGATTCGTGGCAGCCGAAGGCTTTGGCTTGGATCGATAAGGAGCTGGCGAACTGGTTGGATCAAACGGCTTGAGTTCGGCATTCTTAAGAATCATCAACCACTTCTCAGCGTGCGCATTGGGCGGCACTTCTCCTTGATGCGTGTAAGCCAAGCGATGCACGTCGCGTGCTTCCATCCACAGACGAACGATTTGTTGGCGACCCGGTTGACCAGAACCAGCCGGGAACATCACTGCAAAAATGGCCGTGCTTGTATCCTCTTGGACGACGTGGATTTTTGCATTCGAGTCGACCGCCTGAATCTGCTCCTGGGCTTTGGCTAAGACGTCTTTCATGGAGTTGACCTTGCCTGCGTGCAAAATGCGTTCGATCGTGACCATCTCTGTCCATCGTGCAATCGATTCTCCCTGTACAAAGAGGTGGGCAGTGGACAAGGCATCAGCTTTCTCGCGTACGCCAACTCGCCACGGTCGACCATCCAGCTCGACATCGATCACATGGCTGGCATCGAACAAGGCATCGGTGGCTCCGAGTAGCTTGACCAATTCGTGAATTTTTTCGTCCCGAAAATCGACTGCCATCATTCCGTACACGTGGCGTACGCCCCATGGCATCTTTCGCGTGTGATGCGGCTTGCCAAAAAGATTGAGTACCTCTTGTTCGGCAATTCCAACATTTAGAAGCCCGTTCAGCTTGTAGTCGTTCATCACAGCCTGCAATCCCATCAAAACCCCTGGGTCCTCCGGGGCGACTTCATACGCAACTCGTAATCGTCGCCAAGCGACCAGCGTCATTCCCTTTTCAAACAGACGTTGAGCATACGTCAACTGAGCCTTTACGTTTTTCGGATCAGCGTCCGCCGCAGCTTGAAGCTGTTGTATTTCCGTGTTGGCGCCCTGGCTCGTCAGAGCTGCGGGAGCCTGGATTTCTTGACCATTGGTCGAGCCCGCAACAAGTGCCGACATCGATACTGCCAAACCGACGAGGAACGATCGACTTTTACAATTCATGTTATTCCTTCCGTTAGAAAAGTTGCCTTATTTCCTAGCAGGTAGCTTGATCCCGGCCAAACCTTTCAGACAAATTGAAGTTTTTTTCCGCCTGATAGGGTGAACTGCGATTGGCGATGAGAATTGCAGGGATTGGCAGTACGATCCGCTCGCCTTAACGCGATTCCCTCTTGAAAAGTGCGTCCAAGGTCACTGAGGAATCGACAACTTCGAGCGAATAGGGATTGTTTTTGATTCCATGCGTCGTAACGAAGGTTAAAAAAAGGCTTTTCTTTGTTTTCGAGACGCGCCGAAAGATTTCTCGCCTTGCTTGAAGGCGCTTTGCGTAGTCCTTGGCAATGGTGAACTCCGTCTCTGAAAACTTCATTTCACACAAATTGATGCAAGCGTCCGCACGGTCGATGAGCATGTCGATTTGTGCACCTTCATTTTCGCTGTCAATCGATGGTTGAAATCGCCAGGAAGATGTATTGGTGGAGACGCCGGATATCCCTAACGCATGCTTGATCTGGCCAACGTGCTTCATGCATACCGATTCGAATGCCATCCCACTCCATGCTCGCCACTTTGGAGATCCGCGTATCGATTGCCATCCACTGTTGGCGTCGCGACGTCTTCTTTCGATCCATTGCAGGTAGAACAATGAATACTCATCAGCGAGCCTATACAACGTGTCCTTCGTCGACTTGCCAAAGGGTAGTGTGCATTGGACGAAGCCGGATTCGACTAGTTCGTCGATCACCGCGGTCAATCTTCCGCTCGGCGATTGGCCCGTCATCGACGCAATATCATTCCGCGATATCCCAGCGGACTTGCTTGCTAGCGCTTTCACAATTTCCAAGTGGCGCTCTGGGGTGTCAAACAAAGCGGCATAGAGTTGCTTGAACTCGTCTCGCAGCAAGCCATCGCGAGCGAAACATGTGCGATCGATAATTTGAGCCGCCGATTCTCCGGGCCTGGCTTGCTCCAAATACAGAGGAACACCTCCCATCGCCATCGTCAATTCGAGGATCTGGTAGTCGGACAATCGCACATGACGACTGATTAGGAACTCCCTTGTTTCCGCGAGATCGAACGGAAGCAATCGGAAGCGATGTGTGATTCGGTTGTGCAATCCACCTTTGTTATTCAGCAACTTTTGAATGATCCATGAAGCCGCCGACCCGCAGACAACCAGGATCAGATTGTCTTGTCGGCTTCCCCAATGATTCCAAAAATAGTCGAGCCCTTGCAGGAATCGTGAGCGAGGTGACGCGAGCCATGGCAACTCGTCAAAGAACACTACATACTTTCTGTTCTTGGGCAGCGTTTCGCACCATTGTATGAGCTGTTCGAAAGCAGCTTGCCAAGATTTTGGGTGCCCCTCAGAAGGAAATTTTCCATGGGAAGCTTTGGCTAGGGCGAGAGTAAAATTGCGCAGCTGTTCGATCAGGGTTCCATCCTTCATTCCAGTCAACTCCAAAGCGAGCAAATCCTTAAAGCCTTGTCGAATCAAGAAGGTCTTCCCGATTCGACGCCTGCCGTAGACTGCGACGAATGCAGGTTTGCTCGCGGTCTTCAATTCAGCGATTCGCGCAAGCTCGCGTTGTCGACCTACAATCTCATAATTTACCATGGCGAAATCGACTCAAAAGACACAGAAAAAGCCAGATAAAGGAAGCATATCCGGCTAAATCTACGTTTGCAACGTCGTTTAAGCCAAATAAGCGGAGAATTCCTCGCCATCGTATTGCATATCCGATCAACGCCTCATGACGAACATCGCCGAGCACCATTGACGACCGCGACTGGCCAGCGAGAGATGGCCGCGATGGCCTCGGCTTCCGCCATGGACGGAACGAATACGATCCCTTTCGAAAAAGGGACTTGGTGAAGTCTCAAGTCGCCCGAATATCGCCACTCTTTCTCGTTTCGCCAGTCTTGCGAGTTGGGTTTGTTTGAAATCACCTGCGAAAAGGCACGCTCCTCAGCGCTCCGATGGTTAGCTTGGTCTCGGTTGAGGTACGTGACTGGTCTTGCTCCTTGAGCTGCCATCCAATCGCGATCGATCATGATTCCGTAGGCTTCCCAATCCCATCGGCTAAGGTGAGATTGAAAGCGACGCATGCCGAGCAATTGATCGATGGGTTGCTCCGAAAAACAAACCGTATCCAAATTGCCTTGGCGGAAATTCTTGGTTGCAATCAGCCTTTGTTGCGTAAGGATCCTTACGAGTGTCTCCAAGGGATGAGGTAACTGCGACCAGGCGTTCTGAATCAACTCATCATGAAATTGCCCCAGAGACTGGTCCGGCCATGGACCGCGCCGAGCCCGCGTGCAATGCGTGAGATACTTGTTGCTCGATGGAATCAACCCAAGCGGAACAATCGGTTGAAAAGTCGGACGCGGCATGGCTAACAAGCATCTGCGTGTGAACATCGCCTCAAGGATGCAACTGACCGATGAACCACGGGTATCTTTCACAGAGGTCGACGAAAACCAACCGATGGCACCCTCGTCTAGCAAACGCTTGTAAGTCCGGTTCTCGCCCGTTGCTTTGAAGTGGCCAGCGACGTATGTCGTCGCCGATGGGATATCATTGCGCTGCAAGCGATCGACTACCAGCTTTTCCACCTTGCCTCCCGAGCGTATCTCGACGGCGAACAAATACTCGGACATGTAGGCAACCGCCCTGTCATGAAGCGGAGCATTTCCTGCAGGGGCGAAATCGTCCTGGATTAATGTCAATCGCCCGTGTAACCCCGAAGGATCATCCCGTGACGGACACTCGGGTTCATTTTCAAATACAATCGACAACGACGGTAATCGCAATGCTCGAACGGCATGTGCAATTATTTGAGCATAGGGCGTTGACCTCGCGAACAATATGCCCCAGTTTTGCTGTTTGGCGAGTTGCATCGACGACTGCAATGCCGACTGCCACTCCTGGCTGGCATACCCAAACTTCGCGGCATGCGATGAAATGATTCCTAGCCATCGACGTGTGGAAGATCTTTCGTACGGACCCTCGATTCGGTAGTGAACGTTATCCAAAAGCGATGGCAGCGAGCTTGCCCACGGGACGGAGTAGTCCTCGATCGCATTGGGTGTATTGCGCTCGCGGGCGACAGTCATTTGCACCCTCAAGTCTATTCGCCACGGATGGATTTGAGCAACGATTGCATCTCAATCAATTTCTCGGGTGCTTTGGCCGCCAAGTTGGTTTGCTCGGCGGGATCGTTGGAGAGATCGTACAAGGCGAAGGGTGGATCAAAGGTAGCGGTTCTCCATGGTCCAAGATCTTCGCGAACCTTGGCCGACGGAATCAGTTTCCACGACCCCATTCGCAATGCCAAACCCGCCGCTTCGTGCACCAGGAAAGGGCGTCCGACTTTGTCATTCCCGGTCCAGCAATCCAGCTCATCACGGCTATCCGGAGTGAGTTTGGAATCGACGGTGGCACCGACGATGGCAGCGAACGTTTTCGCGAAATCAATTTGTCCAAACAATGCATTCGAGACTTGCCCTGCAGGTATCTTGTCTGGCCATCGCACGAGCAATGGGACACGAGTCCCACCCTCGAACATGGAATACTTGCCAGCCCGATAGATACCGTTAGGATCATGCTTGCCGAGTTTTTCGTTTGCATCATCGACATATCCGTCATCCAGCACGGGCCCATTATCCGAGGTGAAGATCACGACGGTGTTCTTTGCGATTCCGAGTTGATCCAATTTGTTCAACACTTGACCCACACACCAGTCCAATTGGAGCATTGCGTCACCTCGAGGCCCGGTCCCTGATTTGCCCTCGAAACGAGAATGCGGCACTCGTGGCACATGAATGTCATGGGTCGCAAAGTACAAGAAAAATTTGGACTTGGCATGGTCGTCGATGAACTTGAGCGCTTTGGCGGTG
>JBEBHM010000034.1:0-22422 GCA_040080875.1 Pirellula sp. | reverse complement strand
GTTTTATCCAACGCGCGAGGTGTGCGAGCGTAGCCGTATGCAGCATAGACGGGGGTCCCGACATCTTCCGCATCCGGTTGTTTGGAAACCGATTTCAACTTGCCAAGCTTCACCCCTGTGGCGGCCGAAAAGCCTTTCGCCTTTTTGTTGGCTTCATCGAATGCCGCCTTGATTGCTCCTTTTTCAACGTCATCAGCCACTCGCCCGAGGAATACGATCTGTGGACCAGTGGCTTCCACTTGACCACCATATCCCTGTTCCGACATGATCCGCTCCATCTCTTCGAGCTGATCTTGCTGCTCGCCAGCCAACTTGGCTTTGTTGCCTTTGCCAGCTAGGTCCCTTTGCGTTACTTGATCTTTGAGTTGAATGGGGACCAGGGCCAATGCATCCGAGTCGGTGGTCGGCAGCTTCCACTCCGCTTTGACGGCACATTTCGCAGCTACGACGGTCGGGATGTCCTCTGGATTGATCGGCAAAAGCAACTCGGAGCCTGCAAGGCACTTGTACAACAATTCCGTCAATTGCTGACGTTGTATGTCGGTGAAACTTTGCGATTGGGAAAGACGCGATCGAATTTCGGTAGCGACAGCATTACCGCCGGTGCTTGCCGACGCCATGTTTGCCGCAAATCGCTTCTGGTCACGGTACAAAACTTGTTCGACAGCCAACTTGGCTTTTTCGGGCGACCAATCCATGGCCGTATCACCGTCCGCCTGCTTTTTGTTTTTGTCGTCCACTTTTTCCTCCTTGGATTCCTCAGCGTCCTGTTGCGTGAGGCTCTCGGTCGTCTTTTCGTCAGGGATATTTTTGGAGTAGAGCATCGCCTGGATGGCAGGATCGACTTGCCGATAATTTTGATCGAGCCATGCCGTTAGTTCCGCCAAGGGCATGTATCCCTCGGACGATGCAACGGTTTTGTCATCGGGGCCGAGGACGCGTAGCGAAGGCAACGCCGAAGCCTCGAACTGTTCAGCAATGTTCGGTTCCGCGTCGACGTCCACTCTCGCAATGAGCCACATACGGCGAATGTTTGGCTTCATCACTCTTGAGGTCTTTCTCAAGTTTGCGGCACCATTGACACCAATCGGCACTCAAGACCACAAGCATCGGGCGTTGCTGAACCAACGCAGCTTTTTTCGCGTCAGCAAAGTTGCCGTAAATGTCCAACGGCTCGTCTTCACGACCGATGGATGGGGCAGACAGCAGCACCAGGACCAACAGGACCGATGCGACCCGAAGGACGGATTTGGCAGTATTAATGCGACATTGCAGGATGGCGTTTAGGCTACCGCCCGACGGCTCGCAGCCGATTTTGCGGAGCAAAAGTCGCCACAAATGCGATGATCGAATGAACATCGAACTACTCCTTGGGGTGAGCGATCTTGGCCCAATACGGATCGTATTTGAACTCGGGACTGTTCTCGTGGTCATGGCAGCGGATGCATTGCTCTTTGGCGATCACCGGTGTCTTGATACGAGGATCTGCAACATGCGACGACGACGGACCATGGCAGTTTTCGCAACCGACACCGGTGCGATGTTTCGACTGAGCCACATTGATGAATCCGCCGGAATAGCCATAGCCCGTGGAATGGCACTGTTGACAATGTGGATCGAACTCGGCTTGGCGAGCCAGCAATGGCTCCCAGGCTTTCGCGTGTTTCGAAGAATGCCAAACCGCGTCGTCGAGTTTGTGGCACGCTTGGCAACTATTGGATCCGGCGATTTCATATCCGCGGCGCTCTACCGACAAGTGATCCGCTAACCCGGCTTGCTTTACGGTAAAGTCCCTCTGGCGAAGACTCTGATAATACTGAACAAGATTATCCTTTTGAACGGTGTCTTCTGCGTGATCGCTTTTGACCTCGACGATCTTTGGTATTTCGTGGCGGACGCTTTTGCCTTTGCCAGCAAACGACACTTGAGCGAGAAATTTTCCTTTGTTCGTCGCCGACAGTAGCGTGACGGGGCCAACTTTGGTCGGGCCGAACGACTGCCCCGTCGGTCCTCCGATGATGTAGTCAACCTCGGGCAACGATTCGGCTAATTTTCTAAGGCCCGACTCGTCGCAGTAAGCCAGAACAATTCGAACATCTGCATCCAAAGATGCCATCTCGGACAGGATCGATTGCACTGGATCGACAACTTTCCATCGCGCATTGCGAACTCGGCTAGGTTCGATGACTCCAACGATGGCCACGCGCAGACCAGCACGCTTCAAAACGACAGATGATGATCCGATCGGTTCGCCAGTTGCATCCGATAGATTGGAGCTGAGCCAAGTGATCTCAGTTTCCCTGGCTAACTCTCGCAGTTCGTCTGGACTGAATTCGGATTCGGTTCCACCAATGTTATGCGCTGCAAGTCCCATCTGCTTTAACCCTCGCAAGATCGATGCGAGTTTAAGCCGATGGTATTCATTGATGCCGGTCGCAGACCCACCTGCATCCAAGAAAACTAAATCGTAGAAGCTAGCAAGATTTTGAAGGACAGTAGCGCGGCGGGCAAGTCCGCCTGATTGATTGGCCGCGCATCCACACGGCGTGATCCAGCCTGCTGTGTCCCCACCGACTATCACTGCAACGGACTTTTTAGAGGACGTACAACCCAACGCAGTTACCCAAATCAGGAGAAAAACCCACACGCCTCGGCAGGCCGAGCCTGCAATCGCCCAAGCGCCCAGGCTGAGCCCGGGCACCAGACTCGCACACGAGTACGAGCACGTGTGATCCGAGGAAAGTTTTCCTATGAACTTGAGCTGAATCTTCATCCGTTGGAAACACTCGTGGGCAGGACATGGCTTGCGAGACGATTAGTGCATGCGTTGCACAACGTTATTGGAGCAAGCTATAGATGAGAATATTGACGTTGATTTGCTCGGCATTGGTGATTTCATTACCGCCACAACAGCAGCAACCCTGAGTATTGGACGTGTCGTTCAAACCATCTTGTGAGTACAGGACACCGAGCCGCGAGCCGAAGTGGATTCCTTCGATCGATTTCGGTTTACCATGCTTTGCCTTAAGTTCGTCGATATCGTAGACCGTATGGAATATCAAATGGGATTGCGGAATGGCTTTCATCTCTCGATCCGCAAAGATCGAGGCCATCTCGCGACGGAACGCTGCGTTCCACTCGTTGGACGAGCAACCCGCAGAAGCTAACAAGAAACCACCTCGCTCGATGAATCGCCGCAAGTTGTCTCTCTCCTCGGACAACAAAGTAAAGTCACCTTCACCCGTCATGATGAGTACAGGAAAGTTGTAGATTTCGTCCGACGAGAGTTTGACAGAGTGAAGACGACGACTGGTGGAAATGGAGGAATCTTGCTCCGCTTTTCGCAAAAAGTGGTCTGCAAAGCACTCGCTGGTCTTGGTCCCCGCATAAATCAAGTTTGCGACTTGAACCACGCTTGCTGCCTCACCGCCGAGGCTTGCGGGATCGGCAACTACGCTGCTCGGGACCTTCTTTTTGTTGTCGTCCGCGTACGACATTTCGATGCATTCAGTGGTTACGAATAGAAGCACGCCGAAGCAACAACGGGAATAGTATCGAAAGCTCATGGCTTGGTTCCTGATGCGTCAAGTTCTTGACCTAGTTGTTCCGAAAGGATTCGGAAGTATTCGGCCACTTGGGCGCGATACTGAGTGGGGATAGATTGATCCGCTTGTCCGGAAGCGTCACCTTGCGACGCTGAATCGCGTGATTCGTTTCCACCATCGGATGGAGTGGCTGTGCTCGCCGAAGCGGTCCCTTGGCTCTTTTTGTCACCGCGACCGCGACTCGTGGACTCTTGGGTTGTGGGTACCGAGCCGTACATGCCAATGTTCTGAGGACCTGGAAATCGTTGCGAGAATCCGCCGCCTGCACCAGTGCCCATTCCGTTGCCAGGCTTGTTACCAGGCTTCATGCCGCTCTTTCCCTTTTTCATACCCATCATGTCCATCAATTGCTGGAGCGAGTTGCCGAGATTGGGACGGCCTTTGCCAGGTTGAAATGCAGCCTTGCAACTTGACTCTGCTCCTTGGCCCATCGCTTGACTGCCGTCCAGGAAACTTTCCAAGATATCTGCGGCTTCATTGGCATCCTTCTGCGCTTGTTCGAATGCGTCCCCCAAAAGCTGCTTCTGGGCGCTCGACATGCGGTCTGCGGCATTGCTTTTCCTAACTGCGTCAACGAATTTTTGCGAAGTCTCTCGCAACTGCTGCAACTCTGGATCGTCAGGCAATTCGGACGTATGTTGCTCAATGCTGTCGAGCAATTGATCCAATGATTGACGAAGTTGCTGTTGCTCGGTCTCCAGTTCCGATACGCGACGTTGAACCGAAGCTTCTTTTGGATCCGCGTTCTTGAGCGCATTCATGCGCTGTTCGAGATCTCGCTGTTGGGCGGCGATTTGAGAAAACTGTTGCTCATCGGCCATCAGCGCCAAGGTCTTCTGCATGATGTTGAGCGACTCGATGGCTTGTTCCTCCAACTGCTCTCGGTTTGCTCCTCCCTGCTCGAGCATTTTTTGGATATTGGCTCGATCGTCTTCATTGAGTGGAACAGCGCGCGGATTGGGTTTACCATCTTTCCCTTTCGGATTCTGAGCATCCGCCATTTCGCTCAATGCGTCCTGCATTTCAGACGCTTGTTCACTCATCTTTTCAAGATCTTTTGCAAGCTCACGATCGACATCGATCGGGAACGGTTCCTCGCTCATCTTTTGAAGCTTGCTTGCTGCCTCTGCGGCTGCGTGCTGGGCGACCCTAAGCTTTTCCTGCAATTCCGCCTGGGCCTTTTCGGAGTCGGGAGACTCTACGGCTGCTTTTGCCGCTTTTTCAACCTCGCGTAACGCTTCGGCAAGCTTTTCGAAGTGGCGTTGTGCCTCCTGATACTTGGCTTGGATACTCTCAGCCCCTTTTTGTTGTACCAGCATTTCTTGAAACTCTTGCACGGAGATAATCCGAATGACAGTCACCGGTGACTCCGCTCCTTTTGACCCGTCTGGGTCATTGTCCTCGGCCCTGGCAAACAACTGAATTTCATCGCCCGGCTCCAATCCGTAACTCTTGAGCGGCAATTCCCACTGCGGTGCAACACGCGGGGCGGGTTCAATATCAGCCATAACCGATGTGGCAGGCGAGTTGTTGATCGAACGAAAAAGGGACACGGAAGCAACTCCATAATCGTCCTCGGCCATCAACGAAACGGGAAGGGAGATATCGGGAGTTGCCAACGAAAGTGGTCTTGGATGGACGATCCTCACGATTGGCCGCTGATCTTGCGTGAGCGTGATCGTCCCTTCGATTTTGTCGGTGGACTCGATTCCCGCGACGTCAACCACGTCGAGCGTAAAGCGTCCGGACTGAACAATCGATGTCATGCCAGAAACGATGCACACGGGATCTTGGGCGACTCCAATGCGAGATTTGCCGGTTCCACTATTGCCGGTTCCAGAATTATAGATTTCGCCACCGGAATCCAAATCGTTAACTGGCATCAACTCTATGGATTCATGTTTTCCAGTCTTAGTCCAAAACTGAAACCTGCCCATGCGTAAAGGACGATTGCTGCCGAGCTCAAATACAACTTGCGTTCCCTTCAATCCGGTGATACCTGAATCAGGTATTGCGCCAAAATAGGATGATCGTTTCGCATATGCGGGAGGTGTGATTCGCACCCTCGAGCTTACAATTTTTGGTGTCATGACGACCTGGAGTGAATGCATGCGAGATCGCGATACGCCACTTTTTGCATAAATCGTCAGTGGTTCGGTTACACGCGTCAAAATTGCTTGCCAGCGTTTGTCTTTTGCGGCAACATAGGCAGTTCGTGATCCACCCCTTGTGCATTGCGAGCCACCAAATTCATTCGTTCGACATTGCCGCTTGTCACCGAAGCGACGGCCATCACATCCGCACCAAACAATACGGAGTCTTTCTCTAATTCAAGATCGATCACGACACCGGTGTACGGGGGAACGTCGCTGGCCGGAAACAAAAAGCGTTGCCATTGGGTCCACGCGATTCCAGGCATAACGGCTGCTATGCAAAGTGTGCAGAGTACGACTCCGCAAATCAATTGCGACGGAAAATGCAATGCATCCATGGGCAATACGGACTTCGGAATCGCCTTGACGACGCGCTGGCTTGCTCGGTCCGTTGCGATTTCAGCAAAGCCTAGGGCGAGATTGTTGCGAGGATGGAAACCCTGCTGCGACAACTGCAAAGCCGCGAGGACTTCGCCCCCCGTTCGCTCGCGAGAATCGATTGCGGACGCAATTTGTTCGTGCGTCACCGAACGAATTCGAATCCACGAAAGGATTGCCGCTGCAATTACGGCTGCGAGCAATCCAACGCGAGTGACCATCCAGCGCACCGAGGTCGGAAGTGCCCAAATGAGATCGATCCAGACCGAAACCAAGATAGAAATGATGGCGACGGCCGCCACTGACAATACCGTTCGCGTTGCAGACAACTGCATGGCTCGGAGACGAAATGGGCGAAGCCGTTCGCGGATGGTAGTATGACTCATCAAATCAGCCGACATAACTAAACGACTCCACTTTGACGTCTCACAATCCAAGTCGTAATCCAACCAAACAATATCACGAATAGAACGAGTGGGTGATCCCACAGGGTCTTTCGAATTTCCTTGGTCGGATTCTGCTCGTCGATACGTTGCTCAACACGTTTGGCCAATCCCGCTAACTCCTCGGGCTTAAGCTCACTGCCGCCGCTAAGCGTCGCAATCCGTCGCATGACGTCCGGTCTCGCGTCTACTTCTAAGCTCTCGAACCAGGGGTCGCGAACTTCGATCGCTGTGGAGGCGAGAACCGTGTCTTGATCTCCTTGAACGATCTTGGCAGTGTAGTATCCCACATCCAAGATACCAAAGTCGACCTGAAAAAGCTCGCCACTCACGCCAGATGGTACGGCATTAAAGCGTTTAGGTAACTCGGAATCGGATGACTCAAGCAATATTCCTACATCGAGTTGACCACTTTCGGTTAAAAGCTTACTGGACTCGCGGGTCACAATCGACGCGGTCACTCGATCGCCGGTCAAGAATGCTGCTCGATCAGACCGAATCGCAACTTCTTGACCGGGCATCAAGTCTTGTTGGGAAACGATCCATTGAATGAGTGATTGCCAAAGAGTGGGATAGACCTTGTCTTTGTTGGCATGCTGTGGAGGCAAAAATGCCCAGCGCCACATCCCGGCCCCCTCGACCACAATGGTCAGGCCTGTTCCAAACGGTTGATATGTTACCACCGGAATAGTTGCACCATCGGACTCCGAGATGCTTTGCACCAGCACTTGAGGCAGAGCCGAGCGCGGTTTGGGAACGCCTGTAGCCGCCAGGGACGGCATCGCGGAGAGTGGGTCATCTCCATCCTTGAGCAGTGGATCAAAGACGGCTGCATCTAATCCATAGCGAGAGACCTGAGTTCGAAAGCGAGATTCGGTATTGTTACTCCATCGGATCGGCAAGATGTTTTCAATTTTGGCGGCAATGCGATCTGACGGAGCACCACGCGCACACAACAAGCAGCCTCCCTTTCGAGAAACCCAATTGCACACGTTTTCAATGGCTTTGTCGGTCAGGAATACGTCTGAGTCACGCCCCAAGACCACGACTCGAAAGGTCTCCAGAAGCACTGGTGACTCCAACGGTGAATTCAACTCACGTTCCACCGACCATATCTCGTCCGCCGAGGCTTCGACAGGGTCGGTTTGCTTGCGCACGTTGTCAAGCTCGCGCGGTATCTTTTTTTGAAGGTAACGACTCTCGCTTAATTTGACGATCGAGGTCAACTCAACCACCGAGTCCGAGCCAAGGTTTCTCGCAAGGAATTTGCTGTCCCAATAAGGTTTTCCCTCCAGCAACAAAACTCCGATCGGAGCTTGCAAATGTTGCACCAAGATCGTGGTCTGATTGTCGGAAACGGTCGCTTCGCCCGCAATTTCAGAAGCGACCACTCGAAATCGTTGCAGAGAAGCGTCGTTGCTAGGCTCCACCACGAAACGAACTTCTTGATTGGGGTCATCGCGCAACGTAACGGGCTGCGTTTGAATGACTTTGTCTCCCTCGATGAGCGAGAGCTGTGTGGTTTGCCCCTTGAGACCGTTATGCCCGAGCCGAACCGAAAAACTAACGGTGCTGTTCGGAAACGCGATCATCCGTGGTGACCGAGCAGCGAGCGACATATTCTTTAGTCCAACCGAAGTGCCAACGGTGATGGTATAGATAGGAGTAGCCATGGCATCGGACTCTTGGGCTGCTTGCAATACCGACTCCACGGAGCCGACGTTGTGTGCACCGTCGCTAATCAGTACAATCGCATTGCCCAACGGCGAACCGAGCTTTGTCGTCTGTCGAATGGCACCCGCTAAATCGCTCCGATGTCCGCGAGGCCAACTTTCATCCCCCTCTCTAGTCAACTGCGTGCCGGTTGTGTTGGCTGATTGTTGCTCCGAGGGCAATGGTACGATCGTATCTGCGAAGACATTCTTGATCACGTCGATCTTCGTCCCGCGACCATCGATCAAGTCGGCCAGCGTGATCGCGTACGTCCATCTCGAACTGGTTTGGTTTGGTTTCGCATCAGGCGTGCGCATGCTTTGAGTCCCATCGACGAGGACCGTCATCTGTGGACTGCCGCGAAGAGGAGGTATAGTCTCGACCCAGATCGGATTGAGGGCAATGAGCAATGGCCCCACGATTCCCAAACCCAGAAGGATGGTCAATACAAAGCGTTTGCCAGCAGAAACGGGCCAGTCGCGGCGCAACGCGTAGTAAACGACGGCAACCGTGGCCGCTGCTGCCAGCGCCCACCAAAGACCGAGCGGTATTTTCGGCTCAAACGTCCACACGGTTAAGTTCTCATTCCTATGTCGCCCAACTACTAATCTCAATCAATTGGTCACTTCTCGCCGAACGCCACCATTTTCGACTACCGGTAGCGGAACGCATCAAGCGTTTCGTTAGGTATGCCACTGGTGCTAGAGCTTCGAAAGCCTTGACGGCTTCCGCTACCAGAAAGCAGCGATTGTAGTGTTTCGGTGGTGATAAGCGAGAAGTGTCAGTATTTTCAAGTATCTCCATCGTAGCACGCCCCCCCTACGCTCGAAACCAACGCAGGGCTAAGATTTCACCAATTAGACCAACCGTGCACGCAACGATCAACCAACTCCAAAGCGAATCCTTCTCCGGTGCATCATCGTGTTTATTACTAAAGCCAACGGACCGACCGTCGGCAACTCGATCGACGAGCACCTCTCGATTCAATTTGCTTAAGTCGGACTCGACCGCGGGTGCCGCCGTTGCAATGGTCCAAGCAGGCACACCATCTTTTTTCAGAGAATAAAGACCGGGGCCCGGCGGGTCGGGCCAATTCCATACAACAGCTCCTTGCCCGGCAGACCACTCCCATTGTCCAAAGTCTGCCGGAATCGGACTGTCAATAGTATCGACCGATCCGATCAACTTGGTTTCACTGGTGATCTCAGGCGGAAGCATTCGGACAAGCACTTCGCCGCTATGCGATTCGAGCGATTGACGTCTGCCTGTAAGCAATGTTCGCAACAATTCGCTCATCACAGGCAAAAAGGTCGATTGGACACACCAATTGGTTCGACCCAAATCGGTGTTCAAGACAGCAATTTGCCCAGCGTCAACACTCGTCAAATACAACAGGGCCGAAGAATCGCTCAACTCCGCAAGCACTTGATCCCGCAGACCTTCCGCGAGAGCAGTTGTGGCAAGACCACCACCAAACCGCACCGGCCGCAACGCATTGGAATTGGCCCCCAAGACTTGAAAGGGAGTTTGTCTGCTTTGCAAACTACGAATGAAAAGGTCCTTGCGAACGGTACTTGTCGGGACCAATTGAACGGGCGGTTGAAACCCACTGCCCAGCATGTCGTCCAGCTGCTGCATATTGACACCGTCTGTCAAGTCGCTGGTGATGTACAGTAGCCCTTTGCCACGTCGAACTCGCGAGGCAATTGTCTGAAGCGATTCTGTATTGAGTGTTCCGGGGTGGTCTACGACGTAAACGTCCACGTCTGGCCATGCTTGTGGATTGGAGCGTTGCGAATGCACTCGCACTAGGGATTTGGGCTCCGTGCTCTCTGGCCTTATGTCAGCCTCCGTCTTAACATCTTTGCTATCGCGTGCCATGGCAATACGCAGGGCCTGTTCTACAAAAAAACTCGACGATGGCCGCTCATTGCTGTTTTGCTGAGTGAGCAACATGATACGCGGCTGAGGACGGACAAAGACGGCTAAAGGACGCCTGTCGTCGCCAGGCAACATGTCGACGTTCGACTCCAAGGTGGCCCATCCGCTTTTCCAACCCGACTCGGCAAATTGGACTGCGGTCGAAAGTGTCCGAGAGCTTTGGGATGGTATCGTGGCTTCGAGCGATCGATAAACACTGCCACATTGAACTTGGCATCGTATCGATGACTCTTTTTCCGAATAGTTTGCAACATCGACTTCCAAGGACGCAGATTGATCCATGATCGGCTGGGCTGAGAATCGAATTCCTGTGATTGCAACATTATCAGACTCACGCAGACCAACCGACCTCATTTGAATTTTCGTCTCCTTGGGCAAAGCATCCAGGAACAAGTTACTCCAGTTCGAGCGTTGGAAATCTGAGATGATCACCAGTTCTCGCGTTTTAGACTGTTTGTCTCGAAAAAGACGTGCGACCTCTTCCATGGCGCTTCGCACGTCGGCCTTCTCCGATCGAACGTGCACTTTGCGGACCGCGTCTCGGAGCGAAGAAAAGTTCGTCGACAATTCATTGAATACTTGCCTTGGCTTGGCACCGGCGAAGACGACGTTGGCCTCCATGCCGGGAGTGGATTCCAGATACTCGAGTGCGGCCGCTTGCGCACTGGCGATGCAGGTATTGCCTGCGATGCCAGCGGACATACTCTGGCTGACGTCGACTAGGACAACGCGCGCGGCATTGGCCCCACCGGCCTTCGAAACGGCTTCTGATCGACTTAGCAAGGGCCGTGCAAGCGTCATGGCCAAAAGGGCGATGGCCAACAATCGCAGCATCAAAATCAACCAATCGCGAAATCGGCTGCGGGCTTTGCGCTGTTCAATGATCTCCTGAATGAAGCGAATGGTGGCCAACGGAAACGCGGCTGGCTTGGGACGAGTTAGGAAATGGACTGCGATCGGGGCTGCTAGCGCCAACGCACCCAGCGCTAGAGCCCAGGGGTGCAAAAAATTCATGAAACACCTACGTCTTTCGTGTCACCAGGAATTTTCGAAGCACTGCAAGATAACTAACGGACGTGAGCGTGCGGTGATAGTCGCATCCAACCGAGATAAGTGCCGAACGGGTTGCGGCAAGATGGGCATCAAATCTCTTCTCATAAACCGCATGCACCTCGCTCCATTGACAACGCGCGTCGCCATCGAGTTCAAGCCCAATGAATCGAAAAGCATTTCCGACCGGCAAACGCTCTTCATGAGGGTGGACGAGGTGCAACGCGATAACCTCCCAACCGCGGGATCGATACTTGCGTAGGGCAGCGATGACCGGATCCAAATCCGGAACCAAGAAATCGCTCAGTATTAGCAGCACACCACGGCGTCGAACGCGAATCAGGAGTTCGTCCATAGAATGGGCAAGATCCGTTTCACCAGACGGAACGAGCTTTTCGACTTCCGCGTGCACCAATTGCCTCTGCTGTATCGATGCGATGGGAGGGAAGTAGTCTGCTAGCTTTTTTCTTGCCACGGCTAGCCCGACCGCATCTCGCCCCAAGACGATCAAATGCGACAGAGCAGTCGCAAAATACTGCATCCACTCCAATTTCGAGCCCGCCATGTCGGTGGGCGTCCGTGCACCCTGCAACATAGAACCACTGCAGTCGAGCAGCATGGTGCAGCTAAGGTCAGTTTCGTCTTGATAAAGCTTGAGATAAGTTCGCCCCATACGTCCCATGGCTTTCCAGTCCACGCGTCGCAAGTCGTCGCCTGGTGCGTATTCGCGATAGTCGACAAACTCGCCAGCGCCACCCATCCGACGCGCAACATGTCGTCCACTGTAGGCACCCTCGACGCGTCTGGATGTCGTAAAGCGCATCTTCTCGAGGCCCGCGAGTTTCGATGGCTCGAAATAGATACTTGCATCACTTGTTTTGCGGTTCATTCTGCGACCTGTCTCAGATCCGACGCATGCTTCATGATCTCGACGACTCCTTATTCCAATTCATGAACGAGGTAGCGGTCCACGACAAACCGCATCCCCGCCTTGCTATGGATATTGCGAATAAACCATAGCATGTACAACGACTGCTCATTCAGTATTGGATGATCTAGTAGAGCCACAACCCGTGCCTCCGAGTTGGGACGTGTCCATTCCGCGTGCAGAACTAGATTGTCGCTCCGAAAAGTCGGGACCGTATGCGATTCAAGCCCGATCAATCCTTGGAACAAGCCGCGAGTGATCCAACTCAACCCACTGCATCGTCCGGAATGCTCGATCGCAAGGAGTCGGTTACGATTCTTGTTGGATCGCGGTAGAACTGGAGGAGTCGGCAAATGGGTCGAATACGTGTTGGACACTTGCTATTTTGCCTCTAGTAGCAAGTCGATCAACTCCGCGACCTCGAAACTGTCGCCGATCGCGCGGTGGTTGAGCAAGATGCGATGCCGTAATACAGGCTGCGCGATCGCTCGGATGTCGTCCACGATGGGTGCCGTGCGTCCATCGATGAGCGCCCTCGCTTTGGCGGCCAATACGAGATTCTGACTTCCACGCGGTCCCGCACCAAACGCAACGTACGATTTGACTTGCGCTGGGGCATTTGCATTCTCAGGACGACTCCGCCCACACAAGCTGACCGCAAAATCGGCCACGGCATCCGGAACCGGTACCGACCTTACAATTTGCCTCAACTGCAGAAATGATTCGCGAGTCAGTTTGCTTTCCGGCAATTCGATCGGCTCAGCGGTCGTCTTCATGACGATCTCTTTTTCCTGAGCAGGCGTAGGATATCCGACGTGGATTTCCATCATGAAACGATCCAATTGCGCTTCCGGTAGCGGATAAGTTCCCTCCTGTTCGATCGGATTCTGCGTTGCGACAACCAAGAACGGTTCCTCAAGTATATAAGTTTGTCCACCCACGGTAACGTGTTTCTCAGCCATGGCTTCAAGCAACGCGGACTGCGTTTTCGGCGCGGCTCGGTTGATCTCGTCCGCGAGGACCAAGTTGGAAAAGACCGGCCCTCTTCGAAACTGCATCTGCATATCGCCTGTCTGCGCATCACGTCCAAGCAATTCATATCCCGTGATATCGCTCGGCATCAGATCGGGCGTAAACTGGATGCGAGTAAATCGCCAATGGAACGCGCTCGACAACGCCTTGACCATCAGCGTCTTAGCCAACCCAGGAGCACCGACGAGCAACGCATGCGAGCCAGTCAAAGCGCATATAAGGAGTTGGTCCAATACATCATCTTGACCAACGATCGTCTGCTTCAACTGTTGCCGAATGCATTGAACTTGTTGGACGAATGACTCGGAAGCTGCCTTGGCTTCTTCCTTCAAGATACCGAGATTCACATTTCACCCCTGATGCGCCACGAGACTTAACCTCTAACGGAGAGCTAGCTCACTAGTCTACCTTGTTTTGCACAAGTGTAAAACGATTGTCCCAATCGTTTCCTTTCTCCTTGCGACAATCGTTTCCTCGGCGCTTGCGACAATATTGGGATCAAAGCACTAGTGCGTCTTCACACCAGGTACTTTGGTAGTGGATCTGTTAAAGATCCTGCAGCATTGGGATCTTTAGCAAGATCCATTACGCCATCCGGTTTATTGAAATTACGACCTGCAGGGAAGTGTGCAATTGACTTGTTGCCGTTTTGTTCCTTCTCGCCCATTGTTCGACCGGAACCGAATAGCTGCTCGATTCGCATCGAGATTCACTCGATGAGTTTGACGGTTTGGTCGTGGCTCCCCGAGGCGATCTTGTTGTCGGAAGGATCGAAGGTCACGCAGTTCATCCAATCGCTGTGATGCTTCAACGTCAAGAGTTCATGTCCGGAAGTCGAATCCCAAATTCGCGCGGTACGGTCGTGGCTCGAGGAGACTAGCCGCCTCCCGGATTTGTTAAATGAAAGGGCCGTGACGACGTTGCTGTGGCCAAGCAATCGATGAATCAAAGCTCCGGATGCGACGTCCCAGACACAAATGGCTCGATCGGTTCCCCCGGGAAGCCAAAATGCGACCATCGTGACTGAAAGCCCACGTACGATGAGCGCTTTTATTCGGGCGCGAGCGTCAGATTCATGACCCGAACAGAGCAGTGAACCTGGAGGTTACGACACTCGTCGATGAGAACGATGGGACCTGGTATCCGGGATGGGGGACGGGTCAATCGTTACGAGAGGCGATGGAGTATGCCAATCTCCATCCCGGTTCCGACTCGATTATTTTTGCGTCCGGATTGAGTGGAACCATGACCTTAAACGGGACAAGCTTACCCGATGCACAAAGCGACCTAACGATCACCGGCCCCGGAGCCGACGTGTTGGCGATCAGCGGAGGCTCACAATCATCCATTCTGACTGTGGTAGGAACATCGATTCAGATCATTGGACTTGGTTTTACCGGAGGTAGATCCATTGTCGGCGGCGCCCTGACGGTCGCAACCGGTGCCTCCTTAACGATTGACGCCAGCGATTACAACAACAATGTTGCGACAGGAAACATCACCACCAACGGGGATGGCGGCGCCAAGTAGCGCTTTCAGGCGTTGGAACTCTGGGCGCACCTGTCGAGAATATTAACTTCGACGATATGATTAACCCAACCTCCAACGGGACGATTGCAACCGTGGTGCAAACTTCGATTCTCGGAGTCACAGGCACCATGAACTCGCTTAACCTGGGGACGTTTACCATCAATCCAACCACTTTCGGAACAGGTTCATTGAGTGTATCTCTATTGAACCCCGGATTTCCCGGAGACTTCACCGTCTATACGAACAATTCCTTTGATCAGCTCGTGTTGGACAACACCATCGTACCGGCGGCGAGCTTTAACTTTGAATTCACCGCCGTCCCCGAACCAGCTTCAATCGTGCCTTCCATTTTGCTTGCAGTACTCGGGATCCTCTATCGATTTCGCAGGCGTTCCAAGAACAAACACAGAGTCATTCATCAAGCGGTTGCTGTTAGCGGGTATGTTAAGCCTAGATAACCGCGCGCACATCAATCCCAGTCAGCGCCCCCTATACATTAGGGGAACTCCATCATTCACGTTTTGAGCAGGGCGTTGGTCTGACTTCAAGTCGAAATCAAACGTCGTCTTGTCCGCACTGGAGCTTGCGCCAGGGCCGACGTCGCGGCAAACCAATTTGCGAACATCGCAGCCCATACCGCAAAAGTTAGCATGGGAGTTCGGTAACTGCGAATCGCATCCAACATCATTAACTCTCCCTTTACTTAGTTTATCGTTAATCACTCGCTACGAAGATAGAGAACTGCATCACCGGCCAAAGGTGCCTTGAACGGACGCTTCGCTCCGCCATCAACAATGTTGCCTGCTCGCCTCTCGCCCGTTCGCGGATTGAACCACTCGGCCGCAAGTGGAGCCTTCGCCGCAACAAGGTCCACCGTTACCTCGCCGCCATCGGGCAGGTAGATCAAATACTCTTTGCCCGGATTGGCCAGGCAATACTGCGTCGAAGCCAGATCGTCGCGAGGCGTCATGGCCGCCAGATTCATTCGCTCAGCATATGCTCGCGTGTGTCCCATGGCTGGTCGCGCCAGGACGATGGCATAGGCATTGGCTTTCGCATATTCCATCACTCCATCGGGTTGAGAGAGATCGAGCGGGTCCATGTAGATGGGGTTGTAACCCCGCAAAAAGCTTTTCCAGACCCACGCATGGTCGGCCCTTAGCTCCGAAGTCCGCGTCATACATGCGTTGTTCCAAGTGTGGTCGGAGTCGAGGATTTCGACCTTCTTGCCCGTCGTCGCCGGTGGGTTGATGGAATAAGGATCCCTCGGTCCCCAAATAGTGACTCCGGGCGAGACCCAATCAGCCGAAGTAGCAATGATCGATTCATTTGAAGCGATCTTGCCCTGATTATTGAGTGCTACCAAGTTAGTGATTCCGACCGCATGCTGTTTTGGCTTTCCAGCTTGATACTTGTTAATGTAATTGACCATCTCAGTTTGCCACTTCAGGATTTCCGGCGTGTACAAACTTTCGTTGGAGATTTCATACAACACGTTGTCAAGGTTGTTGACAGTGTCAATCACTCTGCGAATGTATGCTTTTTGTAGCTCCGTAATGGCAGGGACTTTGAGCATCTGCACTTCGAGTCCTTGACCATCGTTGTCAACATCGCCATTGATCCCGTTGACATTATTGGCGGCGTTCAGCGGATGCCCCGACCAACTTGAAGGTTGTATGCGCAAGCACCATCCTTCGAAGAGCATGATCGAAACGTAAATCCCACGGCGCTGCGCGGCTTGAACGCGCGACCTCAGCCGTTCAAAGTAACTGTCGTCCCATTGCGCAAAGTCGAATTTCGGCAATCCATCGAGGGCCGTGCCTGGCCCGGTGCGTTTCCAGGGATGCTGCATTGTGTAACGCACGGGTGGCTGCTTTTCATTCCACCCCGTCCACTCGGTCAGCTCGTATCGCCACAAACGAATGAAGTTGTGACCATGCTTGCCGAGAAATGCGAGATAAGCATCAAAGTCAAATTCTGCAGGTGGCTGTGTGACACCCATATCCTGAAAATTCTGCCAGGGATGAGAACCCGTCAGGTACACAGCTTTCCCCGAACCGTCGGTGAAATAGCGGGGGTTCGTTGGATGCACGCGGAGCGGACCGGATGCGAGTTTCGCCGTCGTTTGTGCCAATGCAGGCAATGTCGTCTCGATCCATCCCGTGGCGATCGTCGCTCCCAGCAGCGTGAGAAACGTGGCGAGTTTCAAAGGCATGGTCATGCGTCCTTATGTCAGGATATTGTTCAAGTCGGCTTTCATTGCTAGCGCTCGTATCATTCCAGCTTCATGAAGCGTTCAAGGAATAGGTATATCTGTTCGTTCGATTCCACTGTTGGGGCATGGCCGGGGCGGTTGGTCATTGCGACGGCGATCGATATTCGTCCAAATCTTTGACATACTGCTGAGGGGGCTGGAAGTACTGGCCGAGTTCAAGTGACTTCTACTGGGCTCGGATCAGCTTCACCGCTTCATCCGCCTGAACTACCGCCAAGCCTCTGGACTCTTTGTCCTCTGAGAATTGAGCGAAGAAAGCAATCCACTTTCCATCTGGCGACCATGTTGGATGTCCCGCATTCAGCTCAGGTGGAGTTAATTGTTGGACAGTCTTGCCATCGGGAGAAGCAACAAATATGGCCCGCCGACCGTCGTCGCCGCCACGATCGGATGCGAATACGATCCACTGCCCATCGGGCGACCAAAACGGAGCCCAGCCGCGCTTCGAATCTAGTGGCCTCAGGTTGCCTTCACTATTTAAGAACCAGATCTGGTTCTGATACTGGGAATAGCGCTGACCTTGCTTCACCTGTCCACACATAACGATGTTTTTTCCGTCGGGCGAAACGCGCGGCACTCCCGCCCAATGCGTCTTGGGGTCTGTCAGCGTGACCACCGTTCCATTCTCGATGTCGATTCTCTTGATCGCACTCTCCTCGTCGCCGCTGAAATCCACAACCGCAAAGCTCATGCCGTCGGGATACCAGGAAGGATAGGACATCTGGTCGCTCTTCGTCGCGGTTACCAACACACGCAACCCGGTGCCGTCACCCTTCATCACCACTAGGTTGAATCGCCCCTTGGACGGTTGACCGTTATAGGCGATGAGGTCTTTCGCAGCCGACCAATTAGCGCGCGTGCCGAACATAGGCGATTGAGCGGGGAACGGACTCGGCTTTCCATCATCGACTGAAACGGTAAACAGCTCCCACGTTTTCCCATCCATCGTTCGAGTAAACAGCAACCTCTGGCTGTCGGGAGAAAAGCACGGCCACAAGTCCTGCGCGTTAGGTGTCGACGTGACGAATTTGTATTCGGGAAACCGACCTGAACCGGGATCTTTCGCATCTCCGCAACGAAGGAACGAAAACGCAAACACTGTTGCCCAAAACAGCACATGAGGTTTCATCAGACGTGCTCCGGAACGACAAATGGCGCCCGGTAACTGCCCCGTAACAACTGGTTGGCTCGCGATACCGTATCGGCATTGCCGATAAATTTTTCCTGCTGCGCATCCATTTCGAGCCAAGGACCGAGCATGACTTGTGTTTTCGAGAAGTCGACGCCGTTGGCGGCCAGATGCTCTTGAAAACGGCCCAATACTTCCACGGCTTCACTCCCTCGATCCTTGATCGCGTCGCGAACCTCGTCCACTGAATGCGAAGTGCCGACGCGGTAGGAAGCATTGGCCATATGAACTAACGCGGTCGACAAATGGCCTTCGAGGATGTCGGCCCGCAGGTCGCTCACATTGCGACTCCGCACGGCGGAAATAAAGTTGTACAAGTGTCCTTTGTGCGCGGTGAAACCACCTGTATCACTCAACTTGCCCTTCGGGCTTGGAAATTTGGTCTCGCCCCGCTCACACTTGATCTTCTTGTTGATGGACCTCGGCCCTTTTTCCGAAGGCAAGTTCCGCAGTTCGAAAACAACCATTGGCCCCGGTTCATACTGGAACAACGCCAACTGGGTATTGGGTGTCTGACCATCGTCGTCAAACGTGAACCGTCCGCCAAGACTCAACACTCGTTTTGGAAGCGTGTTTTGGCCGAGAGCTAATCGGACTTCATTCAATTGATAGATGCCGTTATTGCCGAGTTCGCCGGTCCCGGTCGACCAATCCCAGTGCCAGTCATAATGGAATTGCTTGCGCATCAATTTAGTTTGAGGAGCAGGACCAAGCCACAGATCGTAGTTGACGGAGGATGGAACGGGCTGTGGTCCGTCGACTTTGCCGATGCTCGTGCGTTTGCGATCCAAGGAGGACCAGACGACCTGTATCTTGCCGAGCTTGTCAGCTTCCAACTGCATCTCACCCGTATGATGTCCGTGGTTGTGATTGCCGTATTGGACAATGCGGTTGTACTTGCGAGCCGCCTCAACCATCTTGCGGCCTTCCCACAAGTTATGCGAGATCGGCTTTTCGACATACACGTCCTTTCCAGCCTGACAGGCCCAGATCGTGATTAGCGCGTGCCAGTGGTCCGGCGTTGCTGTCGTGATCGCGTCGATATTCTTGTCATCGAGTAGCTTACGGACATCGGTGTAGACCGCGAGCTTTTCACCCATTTTTGTTGCACGCGCCAACTCGCGATCTAGCACGCTTTGATCAACGTCACAAACCGCGACGACACGTACGCCAGCAAGCTCGCGCAGATTCTTCAAGTGCAAACTTCCCTGTCCATGAAAGCCCACAACGGCAACGCGAATGTCGTCATTCGCGCCTAACGCTCGCGCATGCGGCGAGAGCACCAGCCCACTACCCGCAGCAAATGCGCTTGACAAAAGATTACGTCGGCTGATTGAATCTGTTAAATTGGTTCTCATATCGATTCCCTTTCTTCTCTCAATATCCAAGTCGATTTACTGCTTACAGCTCGTACCTCATCCCTCACACCTCATCCCTCACTCGCTTTCTTGATCATCTCTGCGATCGAAACCACCGCTCCTCCTTGCGCTTCGGACTCATCCGCAGCGCTCATAAACGCATAGATCTCAATCGTCTCTTCCGCCGTGACAGGCGGCTTGCCAGTCTTAAAGAATTTGACGATCTCAACAATCAGTGGCGTGTAGCTGGCTGGCTTTCCTATCCCCATCTTCTTATCGCCGTAGACGATTGTCTTGAAATCGGTCTTGCCATTTCGCAAGTCGCGAAAGGTGCCGAGTCGGCCACCTTTCCATACGCCGACTACCATGTCACCGCGCTCGACCTTGATTCGCTGGACGGTTTCACACCCCATTCCCATAACGGTAAACAGCGGCTCGACCGCATGAATACCGTACAGGTAAAGCGACGGGTGCATCTCCTTCCACGAACTGGAACCAAAAACGTCGCAACCAACAATATCACCAAGCTCATCATTGTTTCGGGCACCCGCGACTCCCTCGCCATATCGCATGGCGGAACTCGACCAGCATGGAACGTTGTTCTCTTTGGCCAGTCGAAAAAGTTCGATGACGTCGGCTAAGTCGTCGGCAACCGGCTTGTCGACCCACAGCGGCTTGCCAGCCGCGATCACGATGCGTGCTTGCTCCAAGTGCGGTCGGCCATCCACGCTTTCCAAAAGAACGCCATCGACTTTCTTGCAAAGCTCCGCGATGCTGTCGACCATCTCGACACCGTACTTGTCTCGCATTTCGGCGGTGAACTTGTCCACTCGATCTGCCGACGCCTTGAAGTCTGGCGACCCACCAGGGAATGCAGCCACGACCTTGCAGCCAGTATTATTCTTGGGGCTATTGAGGTAGCTAGTGAAGGCAATCACGTGAGTCGTGTCCAGCCCGATCATTCCGAGTCGGATGATCTTTTCGGACTCGTCGCCCAGAGCGGCCATTGGCTTCAACACCATCACCAGGGCCACACTCATCAGAAGCAGAACGTGTCGCATTTCTTGTTTCATGTTTTCTATCCCTCAATCGGTATTAATGTCGTTGAACGAGCAACCTCGCTGATTCCCAAGTCCGCCTGCCTGTTGGCAATTCGTTTCAGGCAGTCCGTGACAACACGCAACTCCGCTTCGGACAACAGCTTCTCCATGTTTATGGGATCACCGATATGTGCGATGCGCTGCAGCCGACGCTGTTGCTTTCTGCCTTCGGCAGTGAGTGAAACTCGACGAACGCGCGCGTCGTTTGGATCGAAGTCACGTCGCACCCAGTCTCGATCCTCCAGCAGTTTGAGCATCGCGCGCACTGTACTGGGATCCGAGAACGACCGTTCGACAATCTCCTGTTGAGTCAGCCCCGCTTCTTCGGCCAGCAGAGTCATCACAACCACTTGATCGGTAGTAGCTCCCGACCCTGCCAACCGCGTTTGAGCGGTCCGCCGGATCGAAAAGTACGCAGCCCGCAAATGCATGGCCAGACTATCGCGCAATCCCACCCTTAATTCCTTTCGTAACTGAAAATCAACGTATACGCATTATGCGTACACGCAGTATGTGCTGAACGGTACCTCAAGTCAAGCATGCCAGCGTTAGACAAGCGGCGACTGTCCATTTTTCGCTTCGACAACCAAAGCGCGTCTCGAAACGCAGCCGCAATCGCTACTAAGATCGGTTCGTTGATCACACCTGGTGGAGCCAATTGCTGCAAGGCAGATGCCCCTGTCCAATTGTTGACGGTCCAACCACTAAGCGCCAATACCAATCGCATCCCACGCATTCGTACGACCCAAAAACTCGGTAACCCCGTGCCTAACAAATGCACATCTACTGATTCAATCAACGGGAGAATTCTGGCCAGAACTTTGAGTCGGTCGCGTCCCCATATCCGAATCGTCTCTGCTCGTTTTCCCTGATACGTCGAATTCGGCAACTCGATCTTTTCCTCTCGGTGCTCATCGGCTCCCTGCGTGCGTACATCAAACCCAGACGGGTCGATCGAGAACTCCGTCTTTCGATAGCTTCTCAGTTTTTGAAAATGCTCGTAAAGACCCCACGAATAGTCGACGTTGGTCGTTCCTAGCGCGACATCCGATTCGTTCTGAAATGCGTCTCGATCTACGCTGAGACAACCATAGCTGCTCTCGTCCGCACTAAAACATTCAAAGAACAAACAATCGTTGGCCACGGTGATTACCGGGTCACACGGCATCAGCAACCGCCAAAGGTCACGGTCATGTTTTAAAAGATAGTTCGAATACTGTTGCCGCGCATTCCAGTACTGGTCTCGCGATCTACGGAAATCACTCTCAAGCCCTGTCGGCATCGGTTCTAGTAAGAGCGCTTTGAGCTCCAAACTTTTTGCAGCCGCAGCCTCACGACGCTGTGCACTCAGTCGCTCGTTTTCGTTCTTTCGATAGGCTTCATAAGCGGATCGATCACGGGGTTGATATCTAAGATCATTGATCACGATGTCGTGGAGTGCACTGATCGCCTCCCGGAATGAGATCGCGTCAATCAGATGACCGCGATAGCTCACGCAGTCGCGACGCAAATTGGGGGCCAACGCGATCGCAAGCCCATTCGACGATTGCTGGACTGCACTCCGTCGACGGTATGCAAATGATAATTCCATGATGGCGTCGAATTCATAAAAAAGAGGGGAGAGAACCGTTCCGACTTCGAAGCGCCGACCAAGGTCGTTCACTCAAGCCGGATACGCATCTGTATCGGCGTGAACTCCGTTGACTCAGTCGTCGATACAGATGCGT
>JBEBHM010001292.1:0-1604 GCA_040080875.1 Pirellula sp. | reverse complement strand
CCGCTAGTAGAGCATCGTTTAGTTTCGGTTGATCGACCGATGCATTCTGAAGTGCCTGGCCGAACAAGAAGTCGCCCGGTTCCAAATCCGTTGGTGTGGCTGTTTCGATGGGATGGACTTTTGGAATGATGACTCGCATCGATTTCCCGTCGGGAAAATGCATATGGGCAAACGTGCCGGGCCAGGGTTGCAACGCTCGAACGAGCCTATCCAGATGCCGTACCTGGAAACGCATATCCAACTCTCCATCTTCCTTGGCGAGTCGGGGAGCTTTGGTGGTGAGTGATTTGTCCTGGGTCACACCCAGTCCGTGACAATCATCAAGGGTCTCTTTACCGGCGAGGATTCGCAGCGATACAAGAGTAGAGTTTACTCCGAGCTGACTTAACCGAGCTTCGAGCTGCAAGGCATCTTCGGTTGGCTCGATCTGGGTGCTGGCCTGATGCAGAACGGGTCCGCCGTCTAGTATGGGGGTCATGTGAATGATCGAGACTCCAGCCATCGCATCGCCTGAAAGAATTGACCATTGCACAGGGGCTGCGCCGCGGTGACGAGGCAAGAGGGATCCATGCAAATTGATTCCGCCCAATCGCGTTGCTTCGAGCGCCGTTTTGGAGAGGATCTGGCCATAGTCGCATACGACCATTAAGTCTGCGTGCAGTGATGTCAACCATGCGATCGTTGCTGGATCGTTAACGGAAGCTGGATCCGCGATAGGGAGACCTGAGTCGGTGGCCCAACATCGCACTGGACTTGCGGGCGAGATTCTGTTGTTGATTGCGACGCAAGGGCGAGTCACAACATGCAGCACTTCGTGCCCATCCGCGAGAATGGCTTGGAAGCTTGGTACGGCAAAGGGGCCCGTTCCCATCAAGATCAAACGCATAGCATTCCTTGTTGGTTGATCGTAGAGCCCAGTTCGGGCTGATTCGAATTGTCAAAACGAAAATGGGCAAGCGTATGAAGCTTGCCCAGTTCGGTAGGTGAGTTGGATGGAAAGCTTAACTGCTTAGACCATGTCTTTGAGCTTCTTGAGTGGACGAACCTTGACAGCGGTTGATGCTGGCTTGGGGTCGGCCCATTTCATTTCGCCGGTTTGTGGGTTGCGCACTTGTCGCTTTGGAAGGGCTTTCTTTTGAACGCGTACAATTTTGCACAGATCAGGTATGACAAACGAGCCAACCCCTTTCTTTCCAATCGAGTTCCCAATCTCCGTCTTGAGTGCCTCGAATACTTCAGCAACTTGCTTCTTGGAAAGACCAGTCGATTCAGCAATGTTGGTGAAGATCTGGACTTTGGTCAGTGGCTTTTCTGTCTTGGCAGCTGCTTTCGCCATGCGATGAATCCCTTTCAACTAACGTCAATTCATGAATCATGCCCAACCTAGGACACGCGGTTTCGCTGAATTAAAGGATGCTCAGGCCAAATTGCAACCGGGAAACCCCCTTAATTCAATAAAAACATTGGTTTTTTGCGATATTTGTGCAAAAAACATTGAGAAAACGGTTTGGCGGGGCTTTTTTTTGGAATCACCCCACAATTTCGAAGGATTTTTATTTACTTGAATTGCCACTGCCAAAGGTAGTTTCAACCCTCGTTGGGAT
>JBEBHM010000526.1:0-6240 GCA_040080875.1 Pirellula sp. | reverse complement strand
GTAACGATTTGAAACATTGGTCGGCAGGGCTCTCGACCGACGGCAGGCTGGCGGCTATGGCGCCTGATTCGCCCGCGGGTTTACGCCGACTGCCCACACGACTTGATTATGCGGCTATGCAGGATATCGGTTGGCAACTGCTGCCTACATACGCGCAGGTCAATGCGACGCATATTTACGGCGACAATGGTGTCTTTCCGGCCACGCTGGTCCTCAATGGATCAACATTTGGGTCGACGACCTACCAGCTAGGAGTCAATATTGAAAACGCCCCTCCAGTACTCGCCAGTCGTGGTGGACTTACTGCTATCCAAGGCATTCCATTGCAAGTTTCGCGAATTGGGCAATTCACGGACCCTGGCTTCGGCGCAGCTTCGGCTTCACCGCCGAGACAAGAATCATTTACCTATTCGGTCAATTGGGGTGATGGTACGGCTACAGACTTTGGGAATGCAACCATCGAATCGCTCGGCGCTCCAGGCGCACCCTCGCGAGGATACTTTGATGGTCTGCACACCTACGTGCAGACGGGCAGCTATGCCGTTACTATGTCGGTCTCTGATGATGACGGAGGACCTAGCCAGCAACAATTCGTGGTCTCGGTTGGTGTTCCACCACGCATCGAAATCTCACTCGATCGGGCAAATGTCAGCGAATCGGCTGGCCCGAATTCGGCGTCGCTCAAAATCCAGATTTTTGGCTTCGACCCGGCAATTGCAACCACCATCACCTTAACCAGCCGTGATGTATCCGAAATTCAACTCCCGTCGTCCGTGAACATACCTGCTGGCCAGGCTTCCGTGGTGACATCGCTTCAGGCAATCGACGATACCCTTTTGGATGGAACCGTTCGTGTTGGAATCGTTGCGAACGCGGGAACGATCGCCAGCAACGAGGTGTTTGTCGACGTCTTGGACGAAGAACAAATTCAGCTCTCGCTCAACGTCCCATCGATCTCTGAGCATTCGGGTGCAGGAGCGGCGACGTTACTGGTGACTCGAAGCAACACGGACCTCAGTCAAAGTGTTGTCGTCCTTCTCTCAAGCAATGATACCTCTGAGGTCCAATTGCCACCCCAAGCGACGATCCCTGCCGGACAAGCTAACGTCACGGTAGGGGTTACGGCAGTCGACGATTCCATTTGGGACGGCTCGCAAGTTGTCACGCTCAGTGGAAGCTCGGTTGGTTACGCCAGCGCAAGCGTTCCCGTCACTGTTACCGACTATCAACCGCTTAGTCTCGCGCTCCAATCCAACGAAATCCTGGAGGATGATCCTACGAGGCGAAGCACGCTTGGAAATCTATCGATCCGATCTCCCGCGCCGAGCAACGGATTGACGTTTCAGCTTGTAGCCGACGTTGCCAATCAACTGATTTTACCAGCCACGGTATTCATCGCATCCGGTCTGCAAACGGTCCAATTCCCGATATCTGCAGTCGATGATTTCATACCACAAGGCAGACGCAATGTGCGAATCACGGCAAGCGGCAACGGCGTTATCGCTTCAACGATCGATATTGTGATTGTCGATACCGACCCAGCGATTTGGACGAATCCCAACAACCGACTCGATGTGAACAACAGTGGCTCGTTGGAACCATTGGATGTGCTGGCAATTATTAATGAGATCAACCGCCGAGGCGTTCGGGCGCTCAACCCGAACACGGATCAAGGGATCGCGTTTGTGGATACGAACGCCAATGGCCAAATCGACCCACTCGATGCCTTGGGGGTAATTAACGAACTGAACCGAATTTGATTCATCGCTCCTCGTGAATCTCAGAAACGTTGAGCGGACAACGCGATTTCAAGAGGCTTGTAGTCGGTGCTGCTGAAACCAAGATGCAGGTGACGTCTCCAGCCCTCCGCATATTCACAGTTCATTTTGGACAATCGTGCAACTTCCTGCCCCAAATCGATCATAGCCTGTAGATAGGAATTCATTTTTTGCGTGGACTGCAGCCAAGCTTGTTGGGATTGATGGCAGTTTAACATTTTGAGCTTTTGGTCCATAACGGAGTCGATGTTGACGGAGAAATCTGGATAGACGATTTCCCCGAGGGGTGTTCTGTTTCCGTGGGGTTGCGCATGGTAGATGGCCACCTCGCCGTCGTAGCTTGATTGCTGCGGAACGCTTCGGAAATTCGGTATTCCCTTGGCAAAGGCGGCTGTTACTGCGAGCCGACACGTTTCCGTATGATCCTCCATGTAATCGACGGGTGCATGCGTCAAAACAATGGACGGCCTGGCCGATCGGACGATCGCCGCGACTTTAGCGAGATTTTCTCGGTTGTAAAAAATATCCAAGTCATCGCAAATGGGTGGGTAGAAGTCTGCATCTAGAAGCTGAGCAGCATTTTGAGATTCGCGAAGGCGAATCTCGCTTGTCTGTTGGCGATCGGTTGTGGTCGACCCACAGCATCCGTTGGCGAAGTTGCAATAGTGAATTTTCCAGCCCAAGTCCCTTAGTAAAAGCAAGGTCCCCGCAGCCACAAACTCGATGTCGTCCGGATGTGCGAACAATGCCAATACCGACTTCATGGATCGTTCCTAACTCTTCCGATTTCGTCTCTTGTCGCTGTTTTCGAAAGCACTTTTTTGTCTCAAGATATGATGATAATGTTGCGCGAAACGGTGCGCTTCGTCCCGGACGTATTGTAGCAATCTTAACGCAAACGATTCGCGTCCGAGTCGAATGGGTTCGCCTTCGCCAGGTCTATAAATCTCTTCTTCGCGTTTGGCGAGCGAGACCATGATCGGCGGCTCAATGTCTTGATCGCGAAAGGCTGCCAATGCGGCGTTTAATTGTCCTTTACCGCCGTCGATCAAGAGCAGATCTGGAAATGTGTCTTGCGAGTCGCTCAGGCCACGAAACCTTCGCGAAATCACTTCATGAATGCTTCGAAAGTCATCGATGCCTTGAACACTCTGTATCTTGTAGCGGCGATAGCCTGGCTTGAAGGGCAAACCGTCCAGAAACTGAACGACCGACGCGACGGTGTCATTGCCTCCCAAGTGTGCAATATCCACTCCCTCGATGACGCGAGGTTCGCGTTCCATAGCCAATAGCTTCCTAAGCGCACGCATGCCTTTCTTGGGATCGATATAGAACACCTCAGGCTGCGCGTGCGTGTCGATTTCGCCCCGATCACCAAGATTTTCCAAGAGTTGAATCTCGTCTCTCAATCGGGCTGCCTTTTCGAATTCAAGTTTGGAGGCAGCCTCCTGCATCTCTTGACGCATTTGGGAAAGCAAACGCTCGCTCCCGCCGTCAAGAAACGTCTGCAAGCGTCGAATGCTACGTCGGTAGTCCTCCTTATTGATGCGTTGGTTGCATGGGGCCGTACATTGAGCAATCGATGCAAGCAAGCAAGGACGAAACCACTGCCAGCGAGGATCGCTTTCCTCGATGTCAAGCGAGCACGTTCGAAACTGAAAGACCCGTTGCATGACTTGCAACGCACCTCGCAATTGTCCCGCGCTCGTGAACGGTCCGTAGAGCTTGGCACCTTTGGACTTCGGTGTTCTTGTCACTTCGACCCGAGGGAAATCCTCGTGAGTGGTGATCATTAAATACGGAAACGTTTTGTCATCCTTGAGGTCTTTGTTATGGCGAGGTTGAATGTCCTTGATGAGCCGGCTTTCGGTCAGCAGCGCATCGACCTCGCTATTGCACAGCATGTAGTCGATATCCGAAATTTCGTGGATCCATTCGGCTGTTCGGATCTCCTGAGTCGCTGCTGTCAGGAAATAGCTGCCTGCACGAGCACGAAGGTTCTTTGCTTTTCCCACATAGATGACAACACCAGATGCATCCTTCATCAAATAAACACCTGGCGAGTGAGGAAATTCGCGTACTTTTTCTGCCGCCCGCCGAAAGCCAAGATTGCCGCTGAGCAAGGAATCGATTCGGATTGCTAATTCCGGGCTCGATTCGGTCAAATGCTCATCCGTGTCATTGGATGCCACGTCGATCTCGGATTCGTCCTCGTCCGCTTCGTCTTTTGTCGGTTCCTGCATGAACCTAATCACTCCTTTTGGTAGTCATGGTTGTCAACGTCGTGCGATATTTTTAAGACTTTCCGAGTTGCGATTTCTCCACAATGCAATGTGTTCGCAAACAAAGTTGGACCGCAAACAAGCTTGGACGTAACCGAATGGGCGAACCGGTTTGCACCTGGAACTGTCCCACTCTTGTGTGAATTCTACCTGACGGCGCATCGGAGTATTGGAAATGAGGATCGAAGCTAACCAACAATCGGTTAAATCGGTCTCGCGTTCACTGGCGGCCGAGGACATTGCGGCGGGTGACTACATCGTCATCACCAGCAAAGCGACCGAGTTTCCGTCCTGGATGTGGGAAGATTATCACGCATTGCCGCCCGATCAGCCCGTTCGTATTTGGTGGCAGTCCTATTCCTCGCTGGTGCCATGGAAAGTCGTTGATGTGTGCTTGCCGATGCTGCTCGTACGCGGAGTGGACCGAACCGTAACCCAACTCGATGTGAGGTTATTACGAATAGCGAGAGTGGACCGAGGGTATGCTAGAAAAGTTCGCAAGAGCCTGCGCAAGAACCAAAAGCAACCCGTTTCACGTTGAAACGTCCCAAGTCTACAAAGCGGGCATTTTTAGCTTTGGATCAATCTTGACCGCTTTGTTAAACTCTGCCTTGGACTCGGTCGGCTTGTTTTGCTTGGCCAGCAGAATGGCTTTTGCGAATGACAAGCTGGCAGGGTTCGGAGACCCTTGTTCTGCGCTCTCGATGTCTTTTTGAGCGAGATCCGGCTTGCCACTCAGACTGTAACATCGAGAACGGACGAGATACGCCTCCGATAGTTGATCCGGGTTCAATCCCCCCTTGGTCAAGGCTGCATCGACGAGCGGCAAGGCATCGGCATGGCTGCCGTTTCGCTCCAATTCGGACGCTTTCTCGAGCGACTCTTGGGCGGATCTCAATTGCGATTCGGACATCTGCCCACCGCCGCATCCGGGCAATACGACCAGAACCAGGATGCAAACAGTCTTAAGGAATATCGAACAATTCATATGAAGTGTTTTTGTAGCCGAGTTGCCCCACATGTAACCGAGTTGCTCCGCAACTCGGCTAAAAGCTGACTCACCATATTAAACCACCAGGTTGCGAGGCAGGGTCTGGATGGGAGTTGCTCCGCAACTCGGTTAAGAGCTGACCGATCAGACTGGAACCGCTTAGTCGTTGGAACTGAACACTTCGCCGAGGTCACGGGTCCCCATCGCGCGCCATGTCAAGACATCGATCCCATCGGAAACGAACTGGACGGATCCATCGCCTCGCGAGGAATTGACCCCGCCCGTATGCTTGCTGCGAGCGCTGATGATTGCGTGTTCGCCCGGTGCGTCGGCAATGGCGCTTCGGGTCCCGCAGTCGATGGCCTTCCAGTTGGGAGGCGCCACGTGATTGTACATTGTGCTTGAATAGAAACCGAATGGCCATCCGTTAGAGAAATCCGTTCCTTGCAGCCAGCGTCCCATCGAATTGAAATTGAATCCGCCATTCATGTTCGGGGCTTGGGCTAAGCAAGCGTTAAACATGTCATTGGCATCGACCAAATTGGCTGGTCGGCTAAGCATGTTGGTTACGTCCTCGACGGTAGGAAGAGTTGTTGCGAGATCGCGCCCGCTCCCTTTCGTACGTTCAGAGAAAAATACCGTGTTGGACAATCCGTCCGTAAATGCACCCACTGGCAAAGCTCGACCGATGGTAAACGCACCGTTACCACGGCAAGAGAATCCGCCGGGCGATGTGGCGCCGGTATTGTTGTTGTTGCTTGTTCCCAAGGCTCCAGCAAAAGGGGTCGAACCACCGAAATTGTAACGGTAGTTGTTTTCGGTTATGACACGGCCGGTATTAGGGCAAGAAGGGCAAATGAAAATCGCGGCCGCGTTGGCGTACGCTTGGTAGTTCGCATTGATAGGAGTACCGTTGTTGGTCATTCGGACGGACGTCGGGACATTAAAGTTGATCAAATTGTAGATCGCCGACTGTTCCATGTACGGCAAAATGAAAGTATGCACGGATCGGAATCCAGTCCATGCATTGGCGGGCATCGTATTCGGATAGCTTGTGTAGGATGCTTGAGCAACGCCCCCGACGGAGTAATCCGGATCGAAACGGCCAGGTGGGAATTTTTTGTGGGTCGACTCGTAGTTTAGATTCGCCAACCCAATTTGTTTTAGGTTGTTGGAACATTGCATGCGT
>JBEBHM010000033.1:0-22495 GCA_040080875.1 Pirellula sp. | reverse complement strand
GGATCGTTTGTTCCCCCTCCCAATTTCAATGGTGCCGAATTTAGGAATTGGATCGATAACACGGGCGCTTACGCAGTCAAAGCTCGACTCTCGGTGATCTACATCGACAAAGTTAAGTTGCTCAAAGAGAACGGAAAATTCACAACGGTGCCACTCTCGCGACTTTGCGAAAAAGACTTCGCGTACGTGCAATGGGTTGCGAATAATCTTACCGGAGAGCAAGCCTCCATGATGGTAAAGAAAGACAAGCCATCTCCTGACGCCGACTCCGACGCTACGCGATAAAAATCGCTGCGTTTTTAGGCCAATTCACCTTCTGTGCCATTTTAACACGGAAAAACCTGAGTTTGCGGTCAAAGCAACTCAGCGTCCACCCGTGCAACACGGAATATTACGATTATGTGGATTGAATTGGGCCTTCTGGATCCCGTTCAATTCTGCCACTGTTCTCGACGATAACTTCTCATAGAACGGATTGGAAAGTCGGATCTCTTCGAAAGAATTGATCAAACGACATTAGGGCCATGGTGTGACGATGGAGCGGTACACTATGGCCTTTTTCGTGGAAATCAAAGGTCTACTCACCTTTTTTCGGTAGTGGATCTTGTTAAAGATCCTGCCGCATCGGGAACTTTCACAAGATCCACTACGCCCTACCCAGTATTTGCCCAGCCCCGGTATTTAGTGTTGAAGACGCACTAGTCCCAATTTTCACCAAGCCTCTCTCGTTTTTGGATCTGTATAGGTGGGCACCGCTACAGTAGACTAAGTCCTTTCCTTCATCTTCTGACTTGCTACGACGGTTATTTTCTTGCCAAACTTCGATGCCCTTCAAAACAACGACGAACCTACGTCGACTGTTGCTCAGCCCGCAAACAATTTTACAGCAACTCAAAATCACGATTCTGAACAGGCGGCGGCACCCGGACTAAATCGCGATACAAGTTCGTTTCGCGGAAGCAAAGAGGAGTTGGTCGCGTCGCTGAGGCAGGTTTCCCTTTCGATTGGCATCGATGAGTTGACTCCGGAAGTTTATGCAAAGATCGCAGACTACTGTTTGCAGTTATGGTCCTGGAACCAAAATATCAACCTCACGCGTCACACGACGCCTGATTTGTTTGTGAAGCGAGATCTATTGGACACTTGGCATCTCGCAAAGCTGCTAGAACCCAGCGAAGAGATTTTGGATATCGGCACAGGTGGCGGGGTGCCGGGAGTGTTGGTTGCGATCTTGCGGCCAGATGTTCAAGTCAACTTATGCGACAGTGTTGCTAAGAAGGCCAATGTTCTTCAGCGAATTGTCGACCAACTTGAGCTCAAGATTCCCGTTCTTCCACTAAGTGTCCAAAAAGTCCTCGAAGACTTTCGCTACGACACGTTAACCGCCAGGGCGGTTGGTCCCCTTCCTCGTTTATGCGCATGGCTGCAAAACGACTGGCACAACTTCCGTCGGCTGCTCGCGATTAAGGGACCCAAGTGGGTGGAAGAACGAGGTGAAGCCAGGCACAAGGGATTCCTCAAAAACATTGAACTTCGACGCGTTGCGGCCTACCGAATGCCCGACACGCAATCGGAAAGCACCATCTTGCAGTTGCTTCGTCCTCGTGGATAACGAATATTCTTGTGGATACTCGGGTTGGACTAAAGACTCCGCAGACTATCTTTGCAAGGACCCATTGGCGCTGGTATCCTTAATTAAGTGGAACCATCCACGCTCGTAGAGAATCCGACGCAAAGTCCTCCTTTTGGAGTTGGAGAAATGAAAGTTCCTAGCGCAAAATTGACCGTTCTATTGCTCTCCCTGCCACTCTCATTGGGTTGTGGTGCAAATCATGCGGACGTTGTTGACCTGAATAAAGTCTTAGACGCTTTGGTAGCTGTCCTAGACGAAGGCAAGAAAAACAACCCCGTAGAACCCATCGCTGACTCTGCCGTCGAAAATGGACTAGCCAAGATCGGTGCATCCGATGGCAACGCCGAAATCAGTAGCACGGCCGAGATTCAAGCCATCGAACCCGACAAACAAGACCCTACCAAGGAAAAAGAGTTCTTGACCAAGTACGCTGCGAAACTCAACGAAATGCACGTGATGAATTCGCCCGTGGGCGTGAGTATGACAGCTGGCGGTGAGATCGTCGGGTTTGCGGACCCGAATGAGAATTTGGTGCAAGACCTGGGCGAATCCAAAGAGTTCTCCGTTACGATCGACCCAGCCAACAAGCGTCTTGTAGCTTCTGACAACCATGGGTACCATCGACCTCACGGATATCATTTCAGCCCAGGCGGAATGATGATGGGTTACATGTTGGGTTCGATGATGGGACGACAAGGTAGCTACTATTCCGGACCGATGTCGTCCGCTCGTCCCAACTTCAACAATACTCCGATGGCACCCGCAGACTACCACAAGTCGGCCGCGAGTTCTGTTCGTTCGCGGACCTCGAGCGCGTCCAGCTCGTCGGCCCGTGCCCGTACGGGCTCTAAAGGCTTTAGTTTTGGCAAATAGCAGTCCGGTTCATTTCAACGAATCGACCGAGGACAACGAACCGCGACTCAGCACACATCAAACGGGGTGGCTTCTCATCTCCGTTTTGATCGTTGCTCTATGTGGAATCACATATGAACTGATAATCGCGGCAGTCTCCAGCTACTTGTTGGGGAATAGCATTGCCCAGTTCTCCATCACGATCGGCCTATTCATGTTCGCGATGGGGATCGGATCCTACCTGACAAAGTTTCTGCACGAGAGACTCGTCGAACGCTTCATTCAGATCGAAATCGCAGTCGCTTTAGTGGGTGGTCTCTCGGCAGCCATCTTGTTTTTGGTATTTCCCTACTTCGCTCTTTACACGCCCATCATGTATGTCTTGATTCTTTCGATCGGGACGCTTGTTGGGCTTGAGATTCCGTTGCTAACCAGGATTCTATCTCGATCGGCAAGTTTCTCAGACTCGTTGGCGCATGTCCTCAGTATTGACTACCTCGGAGCGCTTATCGGCTCGGTGGGATTTCCATTATTGCTTTTGCCGAGTCTAGGCCTGTTTCGATCTTCGTTTGCGATTGGATTGCTGAACATCTCGGTTGCCATCATCGCCCTGTGCTTGTTGGGTGGATCCTATCCGCAGATCAAACGACTTTGGATCCATGCGATCTGCGTGATTGGGCTTTTGATGGGTGGCTTGTTGGCTTCCGCTTGGATCACCCGCTTCGCCGAAGGACAGCTTTTTGCTAACGAAATTATTTACACCAAGCAATCACCGTATCAACGCATCGTGCTGACTAACGATGCTCGCAATGGAGAGGTCAGGCTCTATCTGGACGGCCACTTGCAGTTCGCCGCGTTGGACGAACACCGCTATCATGAATCGTTGGTTCACCCTGTGATGAGCTTGGGAAAACCTCCCGAACGAGTTCTTGTCCTGGGAGGAGGGGATGGGCTGGCCGTTCGCGAAATCTTGAAATTCCCGAGTGTCGAAGTCATTGACCTAGTCGACATCGATAGCAATGTCACGGAGTTGGCAAAAATACTTGGCCCCATTCGTGAACTGAACCAAGATAGCTTGGCTGATCGTCGCGTTCACTTGGTTCACACGGATGCGTTCAACTTTGTTCAACAAGCATATAGCAAACTTGCTCCGACTCATGATTGGTATGATCGGATCATCATCGATCTTCCCGATCCGCACAGCGAAGTCCTGAACAAACTCTATAGCAAAGAGTTTTACGGACTGCTGCGGAGGATACTGAGCGACGAGGGTGCGATGGTAACTCAAAGCGGTTCGCCGATCATCACACGCGAGGCATTTTGGTGTATCGCCCAAACGATTGCGGCAGCAGGCTTCGAAGTGCTTCCGTATCGCACCAACCTGAACTCATTTGGTGAATGGGGCTTTCAGCTCGCTACCAAGGCCAATAGTTCAATCGCTTTTCGGCAACTTCGCCTTGCGGATGTTCCTCGCCGGCATTTGTCGGACGAACTATTTCACAACATGCAATCCTTTGCGTTGGACACCGACAGGATCCCAGCGCCCGTGAATTCTATCTTTGAACCCAAACTTTATTTATTATACGAAGCCGGAATCAAACGCTAGGAGTGCATTCTGGGCAACGGCGATCCCTTGGAAATAATCTCTGATTCAGCTTGCGATAGCTCCTTCAGTCGAGCCCGAACGATCGATTCGTCGGCGAATAATCTGGCCAACTTGAGATACGTCGTGTGATGCCTTGCCTCAGATTCGAATAGAGAGCCATAAAAATCGGCAAGCTCCTTATCGGAGACATGCTGCTGCAACAACTGGAATCGCTCGCAGGATCGAGCCTCAATCAATCCCGCCACAATCAATCGATCCACCGCGCGTTCGGGCTCGTTCTGCCGCAACAGCTCGTTCAATAACTTGCCGTACGTGCCAGGTCGCTGTTTCTTGAAGCGAATGCCGCGTTTCTCTAACAGCCCCAATACCGCATGGAAGTGTTCGAGCTCTTCCTCAACGATGCGAGTCATTTCCTTAGTCAGCTCAAGGCAATCGATGTAGCTCCCTAGCAAGCTCATTGCGGTCGCAGCCGCCTTGTGTTCGCAATGAGCGTGGTCGATCAATATTTCAGGCAAATGCGAGTCGACTTGTGCTAGCCATCTCGCTTGCGACTCACTCTGCAGGTGAAGCATTTTCGACGTCCGAAGGGGTGCAACTGCAGCCCCATCTCAGAACTTCACAAACGGGGCCCATTCAGGATAACATGACGACGAAAGTTCACAAGCTGTCCAGCTTCAGGCGACGTTACCGTAGATCCCAACGCTACAAGCTTTCGCGGCGCATGCTGGTCGAGGCCGTCAGCATCTTGCCAGCCATAAACATCGACGTCCCCAGCCAGCTAACGCTGTTGGCGTTAGCACTCACCGTTACGGTAACTGTGGAGCCCGGCGCCGATGCGGTGAGGAGCGCAGGACTGAGCGAGACAGTGCCGGTCACACCCGAGTTGGTTAACATCTGTTGAACTTCCGATTCAACGCCGAACGAGGTTGCGTTCGGTAGCGTTGCTCGGCGAGCACCCTCCCGCGAAGCGTTGACGAGCAACTGCTTCACCATGGTCATTCGCCCGATGTCGATCAGTCCCAAAGTGAACAGGATCATCAGAGGGGCGACGAGTGCAAATTCCACCAGTGCCGCACCCGTTCTGATTACGGATCGTTTGGACTGTCGATTGCCCCGAATTCGAGCGTTTCGTCTTGGTTGATGTAGAATCATGATTTTGTCTCGTGCGATTTTGTTACTTGACCAGCACTACAGGCGAGTAGATGGAGTTGCTCCAGGATCGAGTCGAGTCACCTGGAATGATGTTGCGAGCCACGACGGTTGCCGGTTGAATCCTCAAGTACTTGGAACTCATGGATCCTGTGAGTTTGACGTCGAGAATTCGTACACCAACCCATCGGACAATGGTATACATGGCGTTGTTTCCATTTCCCGACACGCTTGAGAAGACAGGTATGATGCGAGTCTTTCCAATGATGCTCGCAAGTTCATCTTTGACCCCGGCGCTGATTCCAGTATCGCCATTGAGCGTCATCGTCCCTGTTCCACCAAGCGACAACGGCTTTCCAAGATTGGTCATGTCGGCTGCAGATATCCCGTAGAGGATCTGACGTGCGATGTCGGCGGTGCTGTTGTTTGAACCTCCGATATCTACCGTCCCTCGGTTCCCGGGAGAACCGGTGCCCTGTGGATAGAGATTGACTTCGCGGACTCCGTCAGATCCGGGCAATACTTCGTATCGACTGGCGTCAAAGCGATAGCTATCCGTTCCACCACCAGCCAACATTGCATCCCAAGTATCTACATCGATTGCAAACGGCAGCAGGTCGATATTGCCTGAGCCGGACGAAGGTGTCCCAAAGCCCTTGATCTGCGAAGCCATCGCCGCAGTGGATTCCACGGTCATATTGCGCCCGGTCTGACCAAAGACCCTTGCAAAAAAGAGGGGGACGCGGCCATTCAATGCCTCCGTCTTTCTTAGTCGAACTCGGATAGCCCGATAAGGGTTGCTGGAACTGGATTCAAGGGGTGCGTTCTCGTCCAGCGAGGCCAAATACCCGAGACGTATGTCCGCGTCTTGGCCACAATTGGAAAACGATGGTGAGCCATTGCAAACCTTATTCAAAGTTGCCAAGTCACTGACCACTTCCTCAACATCATCAGAAAGAGTACTCTCGTCTACGTTTTTTGAAATACTCTCGTAGATCTGCCAACACCCTGCCAATGCGGATGCGTCCGTCGTTCGTCTCGCTTCCGCCTTGCTCGCAGCGATGTAGCCAATATCGATAGCCAGGGCGAGCATGCTCACTAGTACCCCGAGCAAGAATACCGCTAAGATAATTGCGGCTCCCTTGCGTCGCTGCATACCTCTTCGGTTTGTGTTTTGTCGTCGGTTCATCTGGATGCGTTTCATGGTCTGATTCCTAGTGACTTACTTTTCGCCTGACAATCGATCATAGGAAATTTGTGAAATGGCGAAGTGCACATTCCAACGTCAATGGATTGTTGCCGTTCAGTTCAAGCTACTGAATCGTTCGATCCAAGGTAATTACGAACTCCTGCCCGTTCTCGGTGTAGAACCGTATCTTGGCAAGCTTGAGCGACGCAACGCGATTGGATGCATAGCCCACGCCTGATGACTCACACGAGGTCTCAGGGTTGTACGAATTTAGGTTGCTAAGGCCACTCGATACGCGAATCGCCGTGTCAGTTCCTCCAAAGCTACCCCAGCTTGTGGACGTCCCATTTTTTATCGAGAAAACCAAGTCTTGGTTGTCGATGGCCATGACCTGCGTCCATTTAACTGTCTCGTTTTGGACAGTCAGGTTTTGACCGCTATGGCTCAATCGATCCTCCACAAGGGTTGAGCCGTTCATAGCCTTGGTCTGAAATCCACCACCCTCGTAACCGGACCGTTGCGCATGGTTTAAGTCGACTCCAAAATACTCGCCGGTCAGGGAATTGCGTGGGCTCATCCAGGTGCTAACCTGGGGAGCATCCTGCAATGGATCGGGAGTTTCAACGACAAGCTCCCAATCCTCTTCTACACGAATAATTTTGTCCGCGCCGGCTGCGATCGCATGCTGTACCGAGAAAGCTACCAGACATCCCAGAAACCAGTTTGTTATGTTCGTTCGCATGGTCTACCTCTCCGCAGTTCTTGTGAATATCAGCACCCAAATGCAAACCTATGTTAAAGAATTCCGGTTGGCGGGATTTGAGGGATGTATCCGACGAAAGACATTCAAAACCACTGGTATCGAGTTCCAAAGATTCCCAATGTGACGATTGCGCAACCCCAAAGATTGAAAAGCGTTGTGTATACTGGGCCAGATACGTCAATTCCGACGCAAAATCTGTCGCCAAGTCAGCCCTGTTTTCAGTCCTGTTGCCCTTCCGACGTGGAGCTTTTTATGTCTCGCACTGCGATTTGTATTTTGTTGCTACCTTTTTTATTGAGCAGTTTAAGTAGCACCGTTCTGAGTCAAGCACAGGCGCCGCGTCCCAATATCGTCTTGATCATGGCCGACGACTTCGGATACGAGTGCTTGACTTGCAACGGAAGCGAATCGTATCAGACTCCCAATCTGGACAAACTGGCCGCCTCGGGAATGCGGTTCGAGCAATGCCACGTTCAACCGCTGTGCACGCCTACACGCGTACAACTGATGACCGGACGCTCCAACATTCGCAACTACGTTCACTTTGGAACACTGCTGCGTCAGGAAAAGACTTTTGCACACGTTCTCAAAACCGCTGGGTATGCAACAGCCATTTGCGGCAAATGGCAACTCGGGCATGAGATTGATTCCCCAAAGCATTTTGGATTCGACGAGTCGTGCCTTTGGCAACACACACGTCGACCTCCTCGATATGCCAACGCTGGGCTTGAATTCAACGGGATCGAACGAGATTTCAAGCACGGAGAATATGGACCAGATTTGGTAAATGAGTTCGCAATCGAATTCGTCACCAAGAATCGCCAAGGCCCCTTCATGCTCTACTATCCGATGATCTTGACCCACAATCCCTTTCAACCAACACCCGATAGCCGCGAATGGGATCCCAAAGTCAACGACGAAAAGCAGGCCACTCACCCAAAACACTTCGCCGACATGACTGCCTATATGGATAAACTCATTGGCCGATTGTTAGCTAAGCTTGACGAGTTAGGAATTCGCGACAATACGCTGGTACTATTCTTGGGCGATAATGGAACCAACAAAACTCTTAAGAGCAAGTTTCAAGGAAACGAATACCCAGGCGGAAAAGGAACGACCACCGTGCGAGGCACCCACGTTCCGTTCATTGCAAGTTGGCCATCGAAACTCAAACCGGGACAGGTCAATCGCGACTTGATTTGCAGCACCGATTTCTTTCCGACTCTTTGCGACGCCATAGGCGTTGAGGCTCCCAAAAACCTGGATGGGAACAGCTTTCTGCCGCAACTCGTCGGTACCCAAGCCAAGTCGAGAGACTGGATCTATAGTTGGTATTCTCCCAGGCAGCAAAACGATCTAACGATCCGCGAGTTCGCATTCGATCAACAATTCAAGCTCTACCGAGACGGTAAACTGTTCGACATCCGATCGGACCCGGATGAAAAACGCCCACTCGAATCAGCCAATCGCTCGAATGCAGCACTGGCTGCGTCAGCCAAGTTGAGTAAGGCCCTGGAGCAATTCGCCAACGCGCGCCCCAAGGGCAAGGAGTACGTGCAAGGACTAAGGACTAAGGACTAACTTAAACCATAAACCTTTAGCCTTACACCTTTAGCCTCTCCCCTATTCCCCCAGCGTCCCTACCTTCCTTTTTCCTTTTCCCGGTTCATTGACCAGCGAGTCTCCGACGTCGGCGCGAATGCTATCCACGTTGGACTGTAGTTTGGCCAGCACGCTGGGATTCTGGGCCGCGACGTTCGTGCTTTCAGATGGATCGCTCACGAGATCGTACAATTCCGCCGTCTCGATTTTTACCTGTTTGTATTTGCCAGGGATTCCCTCTTTGCCAGGTTCTTGCCCTTTCATTGATCGGAATGCATGCGGCAATTGCAGCTTCCATTTTCCGTCGCCGCTCACGACCGCTTGAAGTTGGTTCTGCTCAAAGTAGAACGCGTAAAACTCATGAGGATTCTTTGCCTGTGGCTGCATGCTGATGAGGGGCCAAACATCCATGCCATCGATTTTGTGTTCCGGAAGTTTAGCACCTATGAGACTTGCAATCGTTGGAAGCAAGTCGATGGTCATCATCATGCTCTCTTGAGTTGAACCGGCAGGAATCTTGCCCGGCCATTGCATCAGGCAAGGGACTCGTACGCCACCTTCCCATGCCGTCCCTTTGCCCTCACGGAACGGACCTGCGGATCCGGCGTGGTTGCCATAACTAAGCCACGGCCCATTGTCCGAGGTGAAGATCACCAGTGTGTTTTCCAAGACATTGTTTCTTTTGAGAGCCGACATGACTTCACCCACCGACCAATCCAACTCTTCGATTACATCGCCGAACAGTCCGCGCTCAGTCTTGCCCTTGAATTTATTGCTTACATACAACGGAACATGGCACATACTGTGAGCCAAGTAAACCAAGAAAGGCTTGTCCTTGTTGCGATCGATGAAGCGTACGGCGCGTTCGGTGTACTGAGTTGTTAATTGGGTTTGATCTTCGCCGGACACGTCCGCATCGACGATCGTTTCGCCATCGAGGAGCGGTAGCGGAGGGTAGCCTCCTTTGCCGTCCTTGCCAGGTTTGGTTTCAGGATGGTATGGCCACATGTCGTTGGAATAAGGCAAGCCGAAGTATTCGTCAAATCCGTGACGAGTCGGCAAGAATTGTGGATGGTGCCCCAGGTGCCATTTACCGATCGCACATGTGGCGTATCCTTTTTGTTTAGCCAGTTCCCCGATTGTCATTTCGGAATCGGCGATCCCAATCTTGCTTTGGGGCCCCAGCGCTCCATTGATTCCAATGCGATTCGAATAGCAACCGGTGAGGAGTGCGGTTCGCGAGGCCGAGCACACGGGCTGGGAGACGTGAAAATTGGTGAATCGAGTTCCCGATGCTGCCATAGCATTGAGGTGAGGCGTCGAGTATCCGGTGGCACCAAATGGCCCAATATCTGCATAGCCCATGTCATCGATGTTGATGATCACAACATTGGGCGAAGCTCCCACGGCGAGTTTCGTCAACAACAAAAGTATGACCGCGGAGCAAGTTAAGTATTTCATGTTGGAGGGAATTGGAATTTAGAGAGAGAATTTTCGAAACGCTACGATGGAACTTCCAAGTATTCTATCACTCGGTTCGATTCCCATGTTCCGGTGCCTTCAACAATCCAATTTCCGAGTCGAACCACGTGCCGGTTTTAGTTCACTCCCCCCTTCTCCTCCAGCTTCTGGAGGAGAAGGGGAAGGGGGATGAGGAAGTGGGATGTCCAATAGGGGTTTATTCGCGTCGGACAATGCTATGCACGAGCATGAAACAGGACGTCAATGCATGTTTACAAGAGGGACGAGCCCGAGAAGGACTGCCGCTTCATGGTGAGGATCTGAGCCAACGAAGTTACCCAATGCGAAACGAACCCGGACACCTTTGCCGTCCAGTTGCACAATTCTCCGAATTGTTCGATCTTCATCAATCCAACCCTATTTCGGTTCTCGCGATTTAGTCCCGATAGGGACGACAGATGCCTAGGCGGCGGTGATTACCGCCGTTGCGCCGCTGATTTTTTCCGTTTTCCGTTTTCCGTTTTTTATTGAAACGGTACCGGACACCTTTTTCGTCACTAGACATTCTGGTACGTCGGAAAATCCGTATAGCCCTTGGCGCCCGTAGGGGAGTACCAATCATTGATTTCGGCGGCATCTGCCAGAGGCCAGCCGTTTCGATATCGATTCACCAAATCCGGGTTGCTGATGAAAGGACGACCGATCGAAATAAGATCAGCGTGCCCAGCCGACACGGCGGCTTCTGCGGACTCGAGCGTGTACCCACAGTTCCCCATTAGCGGTCCATGAAACACTTGGCGAAAATCCGCCAGCGTCATCGGCTGGCCGAGTTGATGAAAGCCGAATCCTAAACCGTCCATCACGTGCAGGTAGCCAATCCCTAGAGAATCGAGTTGCTCAGCGACGTACAAGAACTGCTCGCGGTAGTCGTTTGAGCCCATATCGTTAAAGACGCCGTTGGGCGAGATGCGAACGCCGATTTTTTTGGTTGGCCATTCGCATTGGACCGCGGCGATCACCTCATCTAAAAATCGATATCGATTTTCGATGCTACCTCCGTACGAATCGGTGCGTTGATTGGTTTTGGACTGGAGGAATGTATCGATCAAGTAACCGTTGGCTCCATGCACTTCGACTCCGTCGAATCCGGCTAGGGCCGCTCGCTGGGCGGCACGCCGGTAATCCTCGCAAACACGCGATATTTCGCTGGTCTCAAGGGCCCTCGGGACTTCATAGGGTTGCTTGCCCGTGGGGGTATGAATTGCATCCCCCTCGATCTTAATTGCGGAAGGAGCAACGGCAGGCATTCCGCCGTGAAAGCTGCTGTGCGAAGCTCGGCCGCAATGCCAGAGTTGCAGAAAAATAAGACCTCCAACGCCATGTACCGCGTCGACAATTTCCCGCCAGCCTTGCTGCATAGCATCCGAATAGATACCAGGTGACTCATTCCAACCGAGCGATTCTTCGGAGATCGATGTTGCCTCGGAGAGAATCAACCCCGCCGAACTGCGTTGCACATAATACTCCGCCATGATCTCATTTGGGATTCGTGCGAGCCCCGCTCTCGCCCGAGTCATCGGTGCTAGCACAATTCGGTTCGGCAGCATCAAACCACCTAACGTAAACGAAGTTAACAAGTTTTGTGTCATGGAAATGGCTTACTTTCGTGAAATGTCGATGGAGAAATTGCCAAATGATCGTCTCGTTCGATCAATGCGCTGGCAATTGATTGATGCGTAAACTATTTGGTTAAATTTTCTGGGACATCTCGTCTATGTTTCTACCAGCGACTCGCGTGCCTTTTCAAGCAATCGAATCAGTTCACCGAGTTCCGCCGGAGAGAGATGACCCAAAAGTTTGTGGTGCAGCTCTTGGAGCGGGACATCGATTTGAGCCAGTATCTTTTTGGCTTTATTCGTAATCTCAATAAACGTGACGCGTCGGTCGTTTTCGCTACGCTGACGAGCGACCATCCCCGCCGCTTCGAGTCGATCGATCAAGCCGGTGATAGCAGGTACGACCTGAATCATTCGGTCAGCGATTTCCAAACAGGGCATCGGTTTCCCTTCGCCTCGCAGGATTCGCAAAACGTTGTACTGAGAAGGAGTTAGCTCGTAATCACGAAACAGTCGACCGAACCGGTTCTGGAATTGATCGCTTGTGCGCAAGACATTAAGCGTCGCTTCCTGTTCGAGTGAATCGAAAGCTTTTCGCTTTCTCAACTCGTTTTGCAATCGGCTCGACGCCATGAAGTACCTCACTGCCAAATAGTTTACACGTAAAGCATTTTTCGTGTCAAGGGCTCCTTGATGGTTAGGAGGTCAAAGTTTTTCAGTGACCGAGATCGCTTGCGAAAGCCAAGTTGTTGTAGTCAAACAACGTGCCTTGAACAGCGTGAAGTTCAGCTAAAGACTTAGCGTAACTGGCTAGCACACTTCGCATGGTCCTTTGCGACCGATCCTTTGACTGGATGGCTCGCGCGAAAAATGCTAGGTTTTGGATGGCACTCTCGCCATTAATGATCCTTTCCTTTTCAAGTTTGAAACGCGCCAATTCAACGATCTCTTGATTCGCCAAGTTGCTCTCCGATACTTGTCGGAATTGTTGAGACAAGGACTCAATTTGCCGTAAAACTGAGCCAACTTTGAAGGTCACGCTCTCTCGCTTGGCATCGAGGAGCCGCAGGCCTCTCTCAACGTCCATTCGTTTATTGTCAACCAATTCGGTTAATGGAATTGGTCTACTCCAGCTGCGGAAGCTTCGATGGTGGTCTGTGAGAATTTGCTTCACTCCGGTCTGGTGTACGGGAATCCTTTTCATTTCTATTGAAACACGTTCTGAAATCGCATAGGGCAGTTTGACTTGTGTACCCTCTCGTTCGGCTCTGGCAGCGTAGCTCACAAGTTCAAGTACCCGGTCTTGTACCACTTTGTGTTGAAGGCGCACGTGGATGTTGTGATCTTTTGTAATACTCAACACCGACTCAGCATCCAATTCGAACTTTTCAGAGTTTGGAGTGTCGCTTGTAAGAATTAGTTTGCGGGACTCTGGAACATTCCATCCCATTAAGAGTCGCAAGCTGGATTCGCGATCGTCAAGGCTTGGCTGGCCTGGGGTGCCATTCTCTGCCAATTCGACTGCCGACCTCAACGATTCTACAATTGCATGTGCACGGGGATCATGCAACGAAGTGTTTTTTTCAACTAATTGTCCCGCCCAATTCACTTCCTCAAGTGTGGCACGTCGTGCGTCCTTTGCATAGTAAGCGTCGTACAAGTCCCAATAGGCAAATTCCACATCACGAATTAGATTTTGGCATCGCTCCTCGCACAGGCTAGGATCCATATCGGGATTAGTCAGCGAAAGCGCCTTGGACGGCTGCATAGATTGCGATGCACGAGTCCTCGTCAACGGCCGCCGAGCTCTGGAGCTTGCATCAGGGTTTTCGGTACTATTTTGAACTGGCGCCAGTCTTACCAATCGAGTATTCGCCAAAGCGATCGCGATACATTCCTCAAGAGAAAGGTCATGAAATTCGTTGGCGGTCTCAGGTTCGTCGTGATTCTTGACGATGCGATCAGAATTTCGTGCGGTATCTAACGGTCCTATTTGTGTCGACGTAGATCGGGGCTCGTTTCCTTCGGGATGACCAAGTTGCTCGGTAGCTGCAAATATCGAAATCGCCGACAGTAGTACCGATCCGATGCATGCAATCAACGCGATTCCAATCGACCAAGTGCAAGACATGCGGACTCGGTTCTGACGGTGATTGAGGATCGACTCGAGCCTACGTTCAACGATCGATCTAGTACGGCTGCCCATCGCCATGGCTAGAGCTCCGGCACGGCCCGGTCGATTACGGGTCATTACAGTTGACAGCGACAATAGGCAATTGGCGTACTCCGAAGCGTCGATACCGAACGTAAGAACGTCGTCGTCGCAAGCCACTTCGCATTCGAACTTCAATCGAGATACTGCATACCAAGCCATTGGATTAAACCAATGGATTGCTCGAGCAACCAGTGCGATGACGAGCCACATGGGATCCTTCCGTCGAACGTGACTCAACTCGTGCACCACCACCGATTCCAACCGAGCCTCCGACCATTGGATGGCGTCGATAGGCAGAAACAGTCGAGGGCGTACAAACGACCAAACCATGGGCATCGCATCTGCCGGCCCAATAAGAACGATGGGGTCTTGCATCCCGAAGCCACCTGCGAAAACCGAAATGCGACGTCGCAATTCAATCGATCCGGAATCGTCCATTCCGTCCATTCCGCACTCTCGCTCAATTCGTCTCAGCCGAATCATCGAGATCGGAATTGGCGCAAGGCACAATAGGCAACCCGTCGCCCACGTGCCTATCCACCACGCCTCATGGATGCGAAATGACAGGACACCGTTGCGGGATTGCTGCGCTGACGATTCTGGTGAAGGTAATTGTGACAGCAACCTGGCTTTCGCGATTTGACTGTCGCTTTCAGTTTTTTCTACGGGAAAGAAAGCTTCGTTCGACGATTTACCAGCGAGTGGGGAGTGGGTTGCTGAATCCTTTGCTTCGCTAAAAGCACTAACCCCCTTTGGTCTTTCTGAATTATCGAACCCAATCCAACTTGGCAGGACCCTCCATTCAGGTAATGCAAAACAGCAAAATGGCATTAGGATCGCCCCTATCATGGCCGAGACCCAAAGCCAATGTCGAAAAGCAGCGGTAGTCCTTGCAAAAAACAAAGAAGCCAACGCAACCAAGATCAACAACAACGAGCTCTTGATGGATGCGTCGATCATGAGCGCCCAAAGCGTTCCAGTCACACCCGCACCGAGAACCGACATGCCCGTGATTTTCGTGAACGAAATTGAATTCATTGCAAGGTCCTTTTGCGATTGGTTTCGTGATTGCGAAGAGCACTCCTCTGGCTACTTCTTGGTATCTGTTTTTTTCTGCCGCCTGGCGGATTCGATCAACGCTTGAAGTTTTGCAAGTTGCTCGGGGGAGACATTTTCTTTGCGAGATAGATGAGTCGCCAACGCTTCGTCGATGGACCCGCGAAAAAAAGTGTCGATCACTCGCTGCAGCGCGCTTGCACCAGCCCGTTTTCGGGACTCGACGGGACTATAGACCACTTCGCGTCCATCCTTCTTTCCCTTGAGCAACCCTTTTTCCTCCAGAATATGCAGCATTCTCCGGACAGCCATCGCGGTGGGAGGATCGGCGAGATCCTCCTGCACGTTGCGTACCGTCGCCGAGCCTCGTGCATAAACGGAATTCATGATCTCCCGTTCTCGTCGAGATAAATGGTTGGGTTCCACGGTTCTTCCATTCCTTGCGGGTAATCGAATCGCTAAAAAAATAACGCTCAACCTCGCTGAAGTCAACACGAAAGCGTTAAAACTGTAGCGCACGTCCAAATTTTCGCCCCCCTCGGGAATTGCCACTATCCATCAGATCCAGCGTAATGGAATGATCATAATGCGACAGGCCGTGCACGAGCACGGAAAACCAATCGCCGCCATGCGTTCCGTACTTTCATTGAAATCCTATTCGGGCGAGCCGGTCGGCGTGACCAAAAGGCGGGCGCATTCGTGGCGGAACCCAACGTATCCAATGCTAATCGTAAGTCCACAATAAATGACAATCGAGATAGGATGGGCACCGTGGTCGAGCAGCCTCGCGGTATCGAGCAAACGCTCATGAGAAAACCAAGCCAAGGCAATGTAAGTCCCGTTCGCCAATACACAAAAATAGGCCACAAACCAAGCCCATGATTTTCGCACCACGCCTGCGATAGACGCTGGAATCAGGACTCCGAGGATAGGCCCGCCCCACAACGTTACGAGCGGCATTGGGTCAGGTTCAAAATAGCTGTACGGCAATCGCCACGGAACCAAATCCGCGCTTTGCAACTTGCCCCCACTCAGAAAACCACAGATTACGTGCCCAATCTCGTGAAAGAAAGTCATCGCACACCATGACACGATGAATAGCAAAATGAATCGGCCAAGTCTAGTGCTCTGTCCAGGTTAAAAATTGGGATTGGACGTAGTGGATCTTGTTAAAGATCCCTGAACCACAGGACCTTTAACAAGGTCCACTACCCAAAAATCTAAGCTGGACAGAGCACTAGGGGCGCTAGTCTTCATATTGTATGGGTCGCCGTGATTCGTGCGACCATCCTGCGGAGCGCGTTTAGTAGAAACAATTGTCTGTCCGTTATGGAAATAAACGTAATGATATAGGACTCCAACGTGCGGACGGATCGAATTCTTGATAAACTAGGACGTCCACTAACTCGTTACAAAGTCTCGTCTCGCATGGCTCAAAGTTCGCTCACTACTCCCTCCTCTCCCTCATCCACTCTGCTAACTGCAGAGATGATGAGCAAATTGGAACGTATGGAGTTGGTTAGCCGAAAAATTTTCCGCGGTCGCATGAAGGGCGAGCGCCGAAGCAAACGCAAAGGCCAGAGCGTCGAGTTCGCTGATTTCAAGAATTACGTTTCTGGCGACGATCTTCGCTTTATCGATTGGAATTTGTTCGCCCGGTTGGATAGGCTCTACCTCAAGATTTTTCTCGAGGAAGAGGACCTGCATTTCTATACGTTGGTCGACGATTCTGTCTCGATGGACTTTGGCGATCCAACGAAGTTTTTTGTCGCGAAGCAAATAGCAGCGAGCTTGGCCTATATCGGCCTGTGCCGTGGCGATCGCGTTTCCGTCTCCAGCTTCGCGACTTCCGGGAGTCCGCTCGTCCTGAGAGGCAAATCCTCGACCTACCGATTGCTCGGTCACTTGGAGGCAGTCGCTTGCACAGACCAATCCCCGAGCATGGAAGAATCCGTTAAGAAGTTTTGCTTAAAAAACACGGGCAAGGGAATCGTGGTTGTCATTACCGACCTGATGAGTAAAAGCGGCTATGAAACCGCCATGCGAATGTTGGTTGCGCGCGAGATGGATGTATTCTTAGTCCATATCCTCAGTCCTGAGGAGCTTTCGCCCTCGGTGCAGGGCGATTTGAAATTAGTGGACTGCGAAGACGGCGATCGGCGTGAGGTCTCGATTTCGGCGTCGTTGCTCAATCGATATCAACAAACGTTGGCCGCGTTTATTGAACAAGCCAAATCGTTTTGCAATAAACGCTCGATTGCCTATGTGCCAGCAAGGAGCGATGAGTCGGCAGACAACTTGGTCAACGAATACCTCCGAAGCCGAGGGTTAGTTCGATGAATTGGATCAGCGCTTTGAACTCGTGGCAGTGGGCGCTCATGCTGCTCATCCCGCCAGCCGTCCTCAGCTTGTATTTTCTCAAACTCAAGCGACGTGAGCTCGAGGTCCCCAGTACCCTCTTGTGGAAACGGGCGCTTGAGGACATCCACGTGAATAGCATATGGCAACGGCTCAGGAAGAACTTGCTTTTGTATCTTCAGTTGCTGTTCCTTGCACTCGCGATTCTTGCGTGCCTTCGTCCAGGCTGGAGCGGTCAAAATCGGATCGGTGAACGACGAATTTATATCATTGACAATTCGGCCAGCATGCAGGCAACGGACGTCGATCCGTCGCGGCTCGAGATGGCCAAGCGAAAGACTCGCGAGTTGCTCGAGGCCACTTCCAACGACGATGTCGGGATGGTGATCGCTTTTTCCGACCGCGCGGATGTGCGTCAAGGATTTACAAGCGATCGCAATCGGCTGCTGAGTGCTGTCGATTCCATTCAAGCAACCGCACATGCCACCGACGTCAGCGAAGCGCTCCGCGCTGCCGCTGGACTTGCCAATCCCGGCCGTTCCAGTTTCGATGCCATGAACGACATCATGGTTGCGGATGCAATACCGGCCACGGTCTACTTGCTCAGCGATGGTGCCTTCGGTGACTTGGGCGACATCGATCTCGGCAAACTAAAGGTCGAATACATTCCGATCGGAGAACCCAAAAGCGGCAACTTGGGAATCGTTGGTTTTGCTGTCCAACGAAACGAAGACAAGGCGGGCAAACTGGAAGCGTTTGCAAGACTCGTAAACAATAGCAACGACAAAGTTGAGTTCGGCGCGTCCCTCGAATTGGACGGCAAACTGTTGGATGCCTCCACCGGCAGCATCGAGGCAAAACAGGAATCAGGCATCCTGTTCGAATTGGAGAATCTTGAGCAAGGGTTGTTGAAGTTGCAATTGGACTACCCGGATAGCTTGACGGTGGACAACGTGGCTTATGCTGCCGTTCGCCCCGCCCGCCCCATCGGCGTACTGTTGGTAACATCGGGAAACACTGCCTTGGAAACCGCGCTTCAAACGGCGAGAGTACAACAGATTGCAACCTTGCGAGTCGAGCCACCCTCGTTTCTGGAACACGCGGACTACGCCAAAGCAATCGACTCCTCCAGTTTTGACTTGATCGTGTTCGATCAATGTTCACCTAAACAAATGCCGGCCAGCAATACGCTGTTCTTGGGCAGCTTGCCACCTTTACCTCAAAGCAAATCGACGACAGAGACTGCGTCCACTGAGACGGAGTCCACTGCGACGGAGTCCACTGCGACTGGAAAATCCGGAACGGGGAAGTCGGGGACGGGAACTTCCGAAAACGTGCCAGCGAACGATCAATGGCAGTTTGGCAAGTTGCAGGGACCGACCGTTGTGCTCGATGTCAATCGCGGGAATACAATGACTCAATATCTGGAAATGGGTGCTGTGAGCATTGTCGAAGCGAGGACGGTCACACCGCCCGAAGCTGGTTCGATATTGATGACCGGAGATATCGGCCCCCTCTTTGCCATTGCACCACGCGGGCCTTTCCAAGACGCAGTGCTTGGATTTTCTATGGTTGTCGCCACCACCGAGGGAAACGCCGTCAACACCGACTGGGGAATCCGACGAAGCTTCCCTGTCTTTGTTTATTCTGCGGTCGAGTTCTTAGGTGGAGGAGTCACCGAATCTTCTGCACCTACGGTCTTGCCCGGTTGGCCCATCGGGCTTCAGCTTTCAAATCGATTCAAGAATTTTCAGGTGGTATCTCCGAGCGGAGAAAAAACCGATGTCGAGCGTGGTGAAGAGAGCCGATATGTCTTTACCAAAACTGATACGCCAGGTGCGTACCAAGTCTTGGCCGAAGGATTTGATCGCCCCGTCGAAACGTTTTGTGTGAATCTTTTCTCCAGTCGCGAAAGCAATCTTGATGTGACCGATTCCATCAAGATGGGCTACGACAAGATTGGAGCCTCCGATACAAAGGTCAAAGCTCGCCAAGAGGTTTGGCGATGGATACTCTTGGCCGGATTGCTGTTGTTGGTTCTGGAGTGGGTCATCTTCAATCGCCGCGTCTTTGTTTGAAAAATTATGTCATCTCGATCGAGATCAATAATTCCAAGTGCCTGACGACCCGCTCCTTTCGAACCCAAATGTCGGCTCACGCTTGTCCGTCCAAACGGCTGAGGCACCCGATCGCATCGCGATCGCAACGCCACTGGGATCGCATCGGCAAGGAACCAATCGCCCGTATCAGACAATTACGATGCGGGAATTGGATGTTCGCTCGTCCGCGATCGCCGCTGGGTTGCAAGAGATGGGCGTTGGCCCGGGTAAACGCATTGGACTACTCGTTCGCTTCGGTGAGGATTTTATTACCCTTGTATTTGCGGTCCTCAAATCCGGGGCGACGCTCGTTCTGATCGATCCAGGTATGGGGCGCAGAAATTTGATCCAATGCCTTGCCGAATCCCAACCGGATGGGTTCATTGCAATTCCAGTTGCACATGCGATCCTCAAGTGCTTCGGCTCGAAGTTTCCGAACGCAAAGCTCAATGTGACGGTCGGGAAAAAGTGGATCGGCATGCCTTCGCCAACGCTATCGCAGCTTGAGAATTGCTCGCCAAGTTCGCTGCGACTCAATCTTGCTACGCCGAGCGATCCTGCTGCGATTATTTTCACCACCGGCAGTACGGGGCCACCCAAAGGCGTGTTGTATACGCACCGGACTTTCAATTCGCAAATCGATCAGATTGCAGATCAGTACCGAATTGCTCCCGGAGGCAAAGACTTGAGTTGTTTCCCTCTGTTCGGACTTTTCAATGCGGTCATGGGAACCACCACGATTTTACCGGACATGAATCCGATTCGACCTGCAGATGTTGAGCCCGGACGGCTCTTAGACGCGGTTGACCAATGGCAAATCAATCAGTCGTTTGGTTCGCCAGCGCTTTGGACTCGAGTAGGTGGTTACTGTCAAGAAAACGGCCGTCGCGTTCCATCGTTGCGATTAGTTTTGTCGGCCGGTGCTCCTGTTCCGTCTCGAGTCCTGGAGCAGATGAGATCGGCGATGCACCCTGAGGGATGTATGTACACACCTTACGGTGCTACCGAAGCGCTTCCGATCGCTTCGATCGAATCAAGGACCGTTCTCGGAGAAACTTCGCTTCGGACGAGGCAAGGGTACGGAACTTGTGTCGGCAATAGGTTTTCTGGAATTCAATGGTGCGTGATCGGAATATCCGACACTCCGATTCAAAACATCTGCGACACGAAGCCACTTGCTCATGGAATGATTGGAGAATTGATGGTTTCAGGCAAAGTGGTCACGCGTGAGTACGTGACTCGATTGGATCAGAATGCCCTTCACAAAGTCTTCGACGGTGAGCGAGTTTGGCACCGCATGGGCGATGTCGGTTATCTCGACGAACAGGATCGGTTTTGGTTTTGCGGTCGCAAATCACATCGGGTGATCACACCCGACGAAGTCCTGCATACCGAAACCGTCGAAGCGATCGCCAATACGCATCCATCGGTCTATCGTTCCGCATTGATTGGTCTTGGCAAACGACGTTCGCAGACCGCTATGCTCATTGTGGAACCGTGGCCTGTGGACGTGAACCATCCGAAAGTAACGAACCAACACATCATCGACGGCGTATCCAAGTTACTGCGAGAAAATCCTCGCAGCAAGTCCGTCGAACGCATTGCAGTCTATCCCAAGAAACTTCCCACGGACATTCGTCACAACTCCAAGATTTTTCGCGAACAACTGACCGTGTGGGCAAATGACCGGTACGACGCATTCGATGCCAACAAAGACTAGCGCGTCTTCAACACTAAATACAAGGGCTGGGCGCAGTGACAGAAGGGCTGGGCGTAATGGATCTTGTTAAAGATCCCGATGCTGAAGGATCTTTAACAAGATCCACTACCCAAAAAACAAGGTGTGAAGACGCACCATTTAGGTTGCGGCGACTTGCGATCCTCGTTGGAATTGGAATGATCTGTCTTGCGGGCGTTCTTTTTTATGTTCGCTACTATCTATCGAGACCCATTGGATCAGGCCCTGCCGGGCCACCGGTCGATTCGTCGCTGTTCAAAGATCCCTGGACCGAGCGCCGCATACGCTTGGTGGGTATTGGCGACAGCATCACTGCAGGATTGGGAGCAAGATCCAAGGAGCATACGTTCTTTCAACGATTGGTAAAGAACCCTGCGGATGAGTATACCGACATGTATGGAATTTGTTTGTCGCGAGTGTTGTCCAATTTGGAATACGAGAACTATGCGATCTCTGGTTCAACCTCGCTGCAGCATGTCGATGTGATTGACGACCGGCTCAAGCAGCAACCTGCAGAAGTGTTTGGACTAGTCGTGATGACTACCGGAGGCAACGACATTATTCACAACTATGGCAAGTCGGCACCGAGGGAAGGGGCGATGTACGGTGCCACGCTGACGCAAGCTGCTCCTTGGATTACATCTTATCGAAAGCGACTCGACGAGATGTTTGACAAGATCGAGCGGAGTTTTCCGGGCGGGTGCGAGGTCTACCTTGCCGACATCTACGATCCGACGGACGGAGTGGGAGACGCCCCGAGTGTGTTCCTGCCGCATTGGCCAGACGGTCTTGCTATCCATGCCAAATACAATGAAGCCATTCGTGATTGCGCCAAGTCGCGACGCAATGTCTATCTGGTTCCGCTTTATGAAACGTTTTTGGGACACGGATCGCATTGCCGACAATTTTGGCGGCCGACCTACCGCTCGGCAGATCCGAACTATTGGTTTTTCGACAACATCGAAGACCCCAATGACCGTGGCTACGACGCGATCCGACGAGTCTTTTTAAACACCATCGTAGAACACACGCAGTTGGTCCGAAGGTCGCTCTTGCCGAGCTTGCCGAGTGCGACTGTCCCGATTCGGAATCTTACTGACTGATTCGAGATTCGAATCGATGTAATCCCATCAAAAAGTTCAACGAACATTCGTTACA
>JBEBHM010001291.1:0-1610 GCA_040080875.1 Pirellula sp. | reverse complement strand
GAGCCCGGCGAACGCATCTGGAAATGCAGTGATACCAACGACTTACGGTCGTATCGACAAGTCGAGAACGGGAGATGGTCATGGAACTACCCTCGATGGTGGAACTGATTTAATCGCCAAAGCTTACCAAAAAAACCACCCAAGTCAATTGTTGTGCCTGTCCCATATTAGCCCCCCAATCAGGAGTTGCGTTCACAATGTCCGGATCCTCCGGATCAACATCGCCCGGATTCCCCCAAAGGACGATTGCAAACAATCGGTTTTGCAAGATCGGCTTGAGAACCAAGCAGTTCTCCCAAGTGATCGGCATCGGAACCCAAGTTTCGTCAACCAGTTTCCGTAGCGTCCATTCGCGAATCTGGCCGGCAAGCAGTTTGCACAACATCACGTTGGCGTCGTCCGCATCCATTCTGCGAGATGCGTCCAATGCAACTGCTCGAGCTGGGTTGGACAGCGGTCGGTAGCGAATTTTATGCGTCTTATGGACTCCGGGCACGCGCAAGATCGTGGCCGACCATGTGCGGCCATCATCGTAGTCAAAGTCTTCGGCGTCCATACTGAGATTGATCGCTAAACGAGTTCGAGAGTAAATTTGACGTCGTAGGTATCCGCCGTGGTCGGAATAGGCTCGGTCGCTTCCCACTGATAAGGTTTGTCGATCCTTTGATTCTTGCCATTGATTTGAGCCTCGTTTTGTCGGCCAACCAGTTTCGGCATATCGATCGTCAGTGTACCCAAAGGCGAGACATAAACTAGCGTAGTGAACAAGTCGGGACAGGCACAGCATTCCAATTTGCATCTGCCCATACACCAGTTCCACCGAAACCATGAATCTAAGGCGAACACAGGCTACACAAGGCTACACAGCAGAATGGGAAGCCTAGCGATGGTCATGCTGTAAGCAATTTTGGATCCCCACCGTTGCACAATTCTCCGAATTGTTCGATTCGCATTAATCCAAACCCCGCACATCAAATCAAGCTGCTTAACCTACGTTGGCAAGATGCCTAACCTTCAATCTGCTCGCCAACCGCCGTAATCGATCGCGACTTGCTGCCAGAAACCGACCGAGCAACCGACCACCTGTGAGTTTCGTCATCCGCACTCCCCACGTTTCGGGCGTGCAACCCAACCTTGCAAATATGTCCGCCACCTCCGATGAGATCGCGGCCTTTCCTTCTCGTAGCATCCGCCCCGTATACTCCACCAACATCAAATACTGACCCAACGTAAATCCATCGCGCATCCCTTCTCGGATCGCACCCCGTCCACGCCGATCTTCGATTGGCACCAACCATAAGTCATCTTCAAGCCCACCGCTAACTTGCATCGCGGCCACACTACCAAGCTCCGCAGCCTGCAAATCCTTGGTCCGTCCGCTAGTCACCACATGCTCCACCCGGGCCTTGACCGAAGTGTGCTCGCTCTCCTCGGGTGTCGTCGCAATACCAGCTGCAACTGGATTCAAGTCAATATAGGCACAAACCGACAGCAACGATTCTTCATCGAGAATCGCAATCGATTTGAATCGTCCCTCGAAAAATGCGCCCGTGCAATCATCTTGCTTGTTGGCAAGACGAGCCAACGGTTCTTTGAGGCACTTCATGAAC
>JBEBHM010000032.1:0-22536 GCA_040080875.1 Pirellula sp. | reverse complement strand
ATGTGTAACTGGTCGTATCGTTCGGAACCGAATGAGACCAATGTTAAGTGAATCCAAACCGCTTGTACATGTTTTTCCAGGAAAACGAAAGATCTGTCTCGGCAAATTTCCAAGCCTCATTCGTTTGGTTGCTGTCCACCACGAGCATGTGGATCTACGACAAACTCTGGATTTTGTTTGCCCCATGACTGCTTCCAAGCTATATCGACACAAACTTTTCAACTTATCGAATGGAATTAGCGGGAGATGTTGTGAGCGAATCATGCGAAAGCCCAATGTCCCCGTCGAATTTTCCGACCCAAATCGAGACGATTTCGCCAATGAACTGTTTGCGAAGTATTCTGAGATCGTCGCATCAATAATTCGGCGCCGACAGAGTCGGTTATCTGGCTATATACTCGACTTGGAACAAATACAAAATGACGTGTTGGATTCGTTCATTGACGAAATCTGGACGCAACGTGGTGGTGGCTTGACGCCGGAACATCAGTTGGCGATATGCAGCATTACCGTTACGTTGGAATCTGGAAAGATGCAAGAAAGCATTCAAAGCGTTGCGAGGATCATATGGTAAATATCTGCAGACGAGCTCTAGTTCTAGGTATCGCTTTTTTACTACTTGTCGACCATTCGCTATGTTTTGCACAAAGTGAAAGTGGGTTATCCCTTATGCAGGCTCGTATTGCGAATTGCGAGGCAATTCAAAACTACGACGTTGGGATCAAGCACTGGATCGGATTCTTTCTGCCCGAAACAACAAACGGCACGAATAGTTCATCTGAACAACGTCCATCCGAAAACCTATCGTCCAACACGGCGGAGTACTTGTCTGTGGGGCGATTGGTCGTCGATCGAAAAGACAATTGGGTCTTCTATGTACGCGAAATTTCGACGGATCTCAAAGGCCAACAGAAGAAGAGATTCGAGTACATGAGTTGGCGAGATGGAATTGAAACGGCGTTTTCCAACGAGAAACCGATCGCTTCAACCAGGGCCTGCACGTTTGAAAGGTTTTGCAAGATCCGCGATGTCCCGATTATTGAAAACACGATAGGAGAAATATCGCCATTGTCGGATGATTCCATTGAGGCAGACTATCGTAAAACGTTAAAAGCATATGAGTCGAGCATTGTTACTCGCCATCGAGATGGATCCGCGACGACCGTCTTGATGAAGCCAGGTCTCCCGTTTCGCGTTCACTTGACGTTCGATCCTATAAGTACAATGCCGACAAGAATAAAGATTTGTGAGTACGAACCGGATTCGGACAAGCTGGTGCGTGTTTTGAAATCGGGAAACCCACGATACGAAAAAAACAAAGAAATCTATCGAATCGTCAGCTTGGAATACAACCGCCCGGAATGGATTGATAGTGGCAATCCGGTCGAATCGGTTGGTACCTGCCAGTTTTTCTGGCATCAATTCAATGAGGACGCGATCCGATTTCCGAGTGATTCAAAGATGCCGTTTAGCCTGGAGGAAGCGACGAAGTTTCTCGAAGCAAGCAAACTGGAACTCGTGAAATGACAAGGAGTTTTGCTTTGTTTTGTTGGTCACTTGTTCTGGGAATTGCGACCCCCTATACCTGTCGTGGTATTTCCGAAGATAACCGAAGCAACGTGCATTTTTTTCGGTACGATGTTGTCACGATCAAACAAGAGTTGATCATGGAGTTGTTTGATCTTGGGGAAGTTCGCGCAGGTGAACAAATTCAGATCCAATTGTATGTTCGGAATGCTTCTCGCTCCAAGTTGACCTTCAGTCAAGCGAAAGAATTTCCAGCCGATATCCGACTGGATCCAGGCTCAACAACGATCGAATCGTCAGACACCGCGCTCCTGCGAGCTACGCTCGACGTCCCCATGAATCCAAAGGATCTTAACACGTCATTTCGAATGGAAGCTCGTCTTTCGGAGACTTGCCGACTGATGGGAATGTTCAAGGCTAAGATTGTGGACGTCGCGGCCTTTGCAACGGAACAAATGACGTTTGAATTTACGGAGAATGATTCAAGTTTGGCACGCCTCGAAGTACCTATCCCATTGCTCCTTTCGGATGCAATCGAATTGAATCGCCTGCTTGCCAACTGCGACGAACAAAGTTCTTTCGTTTCCCTATCGTGGAAAAAAAGGGAGGGAAACGCGCATTGATTGCAACCTTTGATCCGCGACAAGTCAATGATCGTCATCTTACTCGAATTGTGCTAAAGCGATCGGGATCTTCGGTCACGAGTACCCTTGACCTAACGCTTCGTCGAATCGGAGACTTCGAACTATTGCCTGATCAAATTGTATTGAAACGCGATGCGGCTTCATCGACTTATGTTGGCGAAGCGATCCTTCGATCGCGAGTCAATAACATCAATGTGAATGATGTCGATGTCCATTGCGACGCCATACATGGCGAAAAAATTGATGTCCGAATGGAGCGAATCAACGATCGCTGTGGCCGAGTGTATTTTTCGCTATCCGACAAAAGTCTCGAAAAAATACCGTCGCAATTTTCAGTAGTGTTCCAAGTTAGTGGTGGAGCTGCAAACCGGGAAATAAAAATCCCAATTCAGTTAGCCAATTAGTTTTCCCCCATGATGTTGATAGGAGTCTATTCGATGAAGACCGTATTGTTTATGATGGCATTAATTGGAGGGACAGTTGTTTTCATTCCGCAGAAGTTGGATGCTGACCTTATGTTGGGCTGCATGGTTCCGTGGACTCGTCCATGTGATGCGGTACCAATCCAAAATCCATGTGCCGGGAACTGTAACACCCTTGGTTTTGGTGTTGTTTGTGGTTGGGACGCATTGTTGGGAGATGACACCTATGATTGGTATAAACCCGCACCTCCTAATCAACCCGGCGACGATACTGTCGTGGATGGCGAGGATATGAAATGCGGTACTTTGTTTCAATGTAAATGTGACATCGATAATAATCTTAACCCTAAATGCGTAAGATCATTTCTTGGCGGGGTGGATTGGATTCAGAGCCAGATGTACCCAGAAGGCGATCCTTGCGTTGGCGATCCATTGACGCCATAGAAGTGATGCGTGAAACACATTCAGAAGTCGTCGGACTTCGATTGAAAGAATAAGCGCAATCGCCACCGTCGTTTACCGAAATGCACTTTAGGGAGAAGTAATCGTGGCCGAGCTGTGGTCGTGCACAATCAGCCACTTGCCATCAATCCTTTTCCAGACCAACGAAAAATTACCTCCGATCGGCTTGTCGCGTTCCAAATGCCATACACCCAGCATCAACACGGCGTCCGATCCTAGCGCCTGCGATTCCAGATTGGAAAATGCAAGTTTTCCCATGGTCGCCATGTCGGGGTATTTCGACTTGTATCTCTGATAAGTACGTTCCCAACCTCGCGTGGTCTGTCCGCCCGACGAAAACGTAAGTCGCTCGTCTTTCCAATAGGGTTCCATGAACGCTGCGATGTCGCCGCGATTCCAAGCTTGGGTTTGTTGCTGAAGACGCGCGTTGAGTTCCGACTCGACCAATGCAAACCTATTGGTATCGTCTGCAAATGCAACGGCTCCATCCAGCATGCGATCATCCAATAGTAACTTCCAAGCTGGAATCGCAAAGAACACGACGCTTAAAAGGAACGGAAGATTTCGTGTTTTCATTTCGTGCAACCTTTGGAACTAGCAAAAATACGAAAATCGAGATTCAAATGGGTTGTCCCCACCGCTGAAAAGATCTCTCAAGTTCATCGCAACTGCCGTGGATCTCGGTGGCCAGCTGCCGTAAGAAGTCTATCAAAAACACCGTACGCCGTTTGGCCTCGTCGCGACCCGCTTGGGTTTGCATCGTCCGATGCAAACCCAAAAGCTTCGAGAAAAAATGGTCTACCGACTGCTCGTTGTCTTTCGGTTGTCGATCGACGGGGAACGGCTGCTCGGGGTGATAGAGCCTTTGCCCCATCGCTCCTCCGGTCATCAGGCATCTTGCCAAACCGATGGCACCCAATGCTTCGAGCCTGTCGGAATCCTGCACGACACGAGCTTCGATGCTCTCGCACTCTATGTTTGCTGAGAAACTGTGCGCTTGAATGCAATGGCATATCCGATTGACGTGTTGCTCAGGATAACGGATGGATTGAAGATACGCTTTGGCGGATTCAGCGGCCAGCGTGGAGGCTTTGGAGCGATGCTCCGAATTCTTTGGCACAAACACGCAGTCGTGAAGCCATGCAGCAGGCAGATAGATGTTGGGATTAGCACCTTCGAACCCACCAATTTTTTTCGCGTTTTCGACGACGCGTCGAACATGATCGATACCATGGCCTGCGTCAGCCGCTGACATTTGAGCGGTAACCCATGCCTCGATCGTAGGCTGCCAGCGCAGCGTCCAGTCTTGCATCAATTACAGAACCTTGATGCGAATGTTGCGGTACCAAGCTTCCGTGGGAGGACCGGAGTGTATTTGCAAACCGATAATGCCAGTCTTGGCGATGGCTGGATCCGCTTCGGTGTAGTCGACTGTTAAATTGCCATTGAGCCAAATCTGGATTCGGTCTTTCTCGGCGCGTACGGTCAATTCGTTCCAGTCATCCTTTTTGAGCCATTGGGGGACTTTCTCTTTGTCTCCTTCGGCCAGCATTTTTCGACGCCTCGACTCGTCGTAGAGAGCTCCCCAGACAGGACGTCCGAACGCATTCCCAACATCACACTGAAAGCCGCTGACTTCCGTGTTGTTAGGAATGCGAACAGTTCGAAATTGCACCCCTGCGTTGTCCCCTTGCCCCTTCAGTCGCACTTGCAGTTTCAATTCAAAGTCACCGTACTGTTTCTTAGTGCAAAGAAACTCGTTGTGCGGAATTGCCTTGGCCAAGCTGCCAGCAACAATGCACTTGTCCTCGACGCGGAACCATTCCATGTTCCCTTCCCATGCGTCGGTGGAAACGCCATTGAACAGCCATTCAAAGCCAGGTTCAAGCTGCCCGGCATTGGTTGATTTGGCAATAGACGGATTGACAGGTTCCTGTGCATTCAAGCTCTCGCAAGTTACCGCGCAATGCATAAACAACAGCATGGCTAGAAAGAATCGCATTGTCATGAGTGGCTCCCGGTTGGTTGGATCATTGCGTTCTCGGAAAAATTTGCGTCGATGGCCTCATCGGCTCACCGAGAACGGGTCACCGAGAACGGCTCATTGTACATCAAACCCGACGAGAATAAATCAAAGCTATGGCTCTGTAGAAACTCTCGTCCAGTCGTTGTTTCCGAGAGTGCGAATGTAATCGAGCGCATCCTCAAGCGTCGAAGTCTCGACGCCAGAAACTCGGCCTGCACGATCGCATTCCGATAGCAAAATCAGCTCCTCGTAGCTCTCGTTATCTCTCAATCGCCGGTGGGCACGAGCGCCGATAGTGCCATCGAAGATTTTGTGGGCTTCCATGTGATTGGCAATGAGCCATTGAGTCCGTTCAGAAATATGTCCGCTGAGCGCTTCCAATGCGGACTCCACATGCGCGTCTGCCTCGATGCCTTTGCCCACGTCGTGCAACAACGCAGCCAACAAAAACTCCTCATCGTATGGGAGTTCATCGCAAGCCAGATCGTAGACCTGCAAGCTATGATACAGGACGTCCCCTTCCGGGTGAAATCTGGGATGCTGCTTGACATTCTCAAGTGGCAATAGCAGAGCATAGTAAACTTGAAACGAATCAGGTGTGTCAGCCCAATCACGGAGCTGCTGCTCGATATCCACGTCGGGGTATTCGGTATGCAACAATTGCGTTAATTGCTGCAACGACGCACGTTCGATCGGCTTTCCCGTGATGGAGCTTTTGAAAACATGGCTCCGCAGATTTTCTTGGTAGATCGTTAATTCTACGTCAAAATCATCGCGAACGTGAATGTGAGTGAACGTGGTTTCGATACCACCTTTGCGAACTCGCTTTCGCTCGATCTCGTACGGGATGAGTTCGACGTCGAAGCAATTGGCCACGGATTCGATGCTGTCGGAAAACGCATGGATGTCGATATCCGAGCCCTGCCGAACATGTCCAGTGAGGACGCTGCCGATTAGCTTTGGATGGAATTTTTCGACGAGTCGCATGATGCGTAGAGCGGCCAGTCGCATATCCCTGAGCGCATCGAGTCGTTTTGGGCCCTCATGCGTTCTGGCGAACATCTGAACGGCTTCGCGGATCTCTGCGTTGGTCGGCAGATCGGAAGGCTTGACCCATCCATGGCATAGCCGCCGCGATGCCTTTTGCTTGGCTTGATAGTATTCCGTTTCTTCGTTTCGATACAGCAAGAGAGCCGCTTCGTGGGCGATTGCTCGCCGCAATTTGGTCGTTTGCATTCCTGGCACCTCAGCTGAAGGCTGGTGGTTAGGTGCTTTGACAACGTGGATTGAGGTAGAATGAACTTTTAATTTAGCAAACCTGGACTCCAATGCAATGGAGATACAGGCGACAAAAGGGAATCTCAACCATCTCTACGACTCTCCAATCTCAAGATCATCCACGTAGGCAAATTGGCCTTATCGGATTCGGGCTCATGGGGACTGCGATTGCCGGTCGCTTGATCGAACATGGCTTTCAAGTCTCTGTTTGGAATCGCTCGCGCGACAAAGTTCTACCCCACATCAGCCAAAACTTGGTGTGGAGCGATAACCCTTTCGCTGAGTGCCAACGGGTCGTCGTCAGCTTGTACTCTAGCGACATCGTCAAGGAGGTTCTTAACGATATGAAGGGGGCGATTCGCCCGGGCCAATGGATTATCGACACGACCACGGGGGCACCTGAGGATAGTCAGAGGCTGGGTATGTCGTTCGAAGCCCAAGGCGTTTTCTATCTGGACGCACCCATCTCTGGCTCCAGCGAGCAGACTCGTCGCGGTGAGGCGACCGTGATGGTGGGAGGGGACGAGGGGGCGTTTGATGCAAACGCCGATTTGTGGCCCGTGCTGGGCAGGCGTGTATTTTTTGTCGCTGGTTTTGGAAGCGCCGCCAAGATGAAATTGGTGAGCAATCTCGTGTTGGGTCTTAACCGAGCCGCGTTGGCCGAGGGACTTGCATTTGCCGAGACGATCGGCGTTTCGCCAGCCGCCGCGCTCGAGGTGCTCAAGGAGAGCGCTGCATACTCCAAAGTCATGGACGTCAAAGGGAATAAAATGATCTCGAGGGACTTTACCGCTGCTGCAAAACTCTCGCAGCATCTCAAGGATGTTCGACTCATTAACGATGCGGCACATCGAAACAACCTAGAACTACCACTCTCGAGTGCACATCAGCAGGTTCTTTCGCAGGCCGAAGCGGATGGGTTGGGAGAACTGGACAATTGCTCCATCATTCAGGTCTATCGAAAGGGGCTGCATGAATAGCCAGTCCCTGTCACCAACCGCTCGCACGGCTATCCTGGTAGCTTCGTTTTTGGGATTGGTATTCGACGGATTTGAGCTTGGGCTCATGCCGTTGGCCTCGGTATCGGTGACCAAGAGCTTCTTGGGCGAGTCCTCTACTTCCGCCTTGGAGGGAGAATGGTTTGCCAAATATGCGGCCGCGTTGCTGTTCGGAGCGGCGATCGGTGGAATCGTACTCGGTAATTTGGGAGATCGCATAGGCCGAACACGGGCGATGGGGGTGAGCATCCTGTTTTACTCCGTGTTTGCATCGCTGGGCACCTTGGCTACCAGCCAGGAACAGATGTTAGTCTTGAGATTCTTGGTTGGGTTGGGGGTCGGGGGCGTTTGGCCTAACGGAATCACGCTCGTTTCGGAATGTTGGCCGAGCGCTTCGCGCCCAATCGTCTCGGGTGTGATGAGCGCTGGATTGAACGCGGGCATCCTCATGCTCTCTCAGCTTGCACGCGCTTGGCCCATCACCCCCGACAACTGGCATTGGATTTTTCAGATTGCCGGCGCGCCTGCTTTGCTGGGTATTTTGGTGCTCGTCGCTTTACCAGAATCACCTCGATGGATTGCGAACCGTGGCACCGCCAAGAGTCGCAATCATCGCATCTCCGACTTGCTAGGTCCCGATATGATTCGTTGCACTATCGCCGGGATTGTGATTAGCTCCATTCCGATGGTGGGCGCATGGGCAGCCAGTAAATGGATGATCCCGTGGGCCGAAAAAATCGCCATCGCGGACCCTGGATACAAGGCGGCCACTCAAGGATGGTGGGCGTTGGGAGCGACCATTGGCAGCTTTGTGGGAGCCCAACTGGCCAGTTTGCTCGGGAGACGAACAAGCTACTTCTTGATTAGTGTGGGCGCCACATTGCTGACCGTCGCCATGTTTCAGTGGACCGCACCATTGCAACCTACGTTTCATCCGATCGTATTCGTTCAAGGCTTGGTAGCAACATTGTTCTTCGGTTGGCTCGCCGTCTATTTGCCCGAGTTGTTTCCCACGCATTTGCGTGCCACTGGAAGCGGTCTGGCTTTTAACTCAGGGAGATTTGCGACGGCCGCCGGAGTGCTCTTTGCCGGATTCCTTTTTAAGCAGCTTGGAGGCAGCTACCCGATGGTTGGTACGTATTGTTCGATGATTTACGCAATAGGAATCATCGCCATCTGGTTCGCTCCACTTAGAGAGATGGAGTCTGACAAGACAACCGATCCCTAAATTCTGTCGTGCTCTGTCCCGATTAGTTTTTTGGGTTGAGCCGCGGGCGCTCGCCGCGTTTTTAATCGCAAATCATCGAATCGCAGCTAGCGATTGCGGCTCAAGATAACCCCAATTACTAATCTGGACAAAGCACTCGCTAAACGGTTTTCCACTGCCGATTTTTGGCGCTGTCGAGGACTGCATCGCAGACTCTCTGTGTTTCGAGCGCATCGCGGAAGGTTGGATGTGCGGGTTCGCCCGTTTCCAAACTCTTTAGAAAATCCGCGACTTGATGGATGAACGAATGTTCATATCCGATTTGCAATCCTGGAACCCACCAATTTCCCATATAAGGTTGATTGCCGTCGGAAACGTGGACGCTTCTCCAACCTCGGACGATCGATTCATCGGAATGATCAAAGTACTTGAGGCGGTGCAGGTCGTGCAAGTCCCAAGCGATGCTAGCGTGCTCTCCATTGATTTCGAACGTGTAAAGAGCTTTGTGACCGCGCGCATAGCGAGTGGACTCAAACAGGCCTAACGAGCCGTTGTTGAAATGGCAGAAAAACGTGCAGGCATCGTCGATTCCAACAGGTTGCTTTTTGCCCGTTTCCGCATGCATGCGCTCCTTGACAAAGGTTTCGGTCATCGCAGATACGTCGCGGATGCCGCCATTGATCCAAAGAGCAGTATCAATACAGTGGGCTAGCAAGTCGCCGGTCACGCCACTCCCAGCAGCATCAACATCCAAACGCCAAGTCGCTGCTCCACCCTGTGGGACGTCGGCGTTGATGGTCCAATCCTGCAGGAAGTTGGCCCGGTAATGGAAGATGCGTCCCAGTTTGCCCGAGTCAACGATTTGTTTCGCTAAGGTCACAGCTGGTACGCGGCGATAGTTGTACCAAACCATGTTGGCAACTCCTGCCTTTTCAACGGCTTGGCACATTTCCTCTCCCTCGGCGGTGTTCATGGCGAGGGGCTTTTCGCAAAGAATCATCTTGCCTGCTTTGGCCGCCGCAATTGCGATCTCTTTGTGAATATTGTTCGGAGTGCAGATATCGACAGCATCAATATCGTTTCGTTCAAGTAGCTTTCGCCAATCGGTTTCGACCGATTCGTAACCCCAGTTCTTGGCAAACGACTGCGCTTTGTCTCCATTACGAGCGCATAGGGCTTTGAGCACCGGCTTGTACTCGCAAGGGAAGAAATGGTTTGCCTGAGCGTATGCATTGGAATGCGCTTTGCCCATGAAGCCATAGCCGATCATGCCGATTCGAAGTTCTTTCATAATGTCCTGATTTGTCGAAGGGTGCGTTGGTGTATTAAAAGGGAGCAGGTCTGTTTTGTCGTACCGTCATGTCAGACGGTCGACGATGCAACTAGCAACTACCAGCCGTGCGAATCTCGAACACGAATCATCGTATTCAAGATCTGATTCCAAGTGTTTGGGGTCTCTAGCATGGCGTTGGGGAACATGCAGCCATCCCAACAAATATGCTGAATTCCTCGTGATGCCGCTTCTTTGAGCCAATAGCCCGAGCATCGAACGATGTCGAGTTTGCCGTTCGGGTCATCGGCTGGGCAATGCTTGCCCGTTTTGTCGTGTGCACCAGCCCCATGTACATGCCCGTCGTTTTGTGCCACGTGAAAATCGATGGTCCATGGTCGAAGCATGTCGGTCATCTTTTCGTAGGCTGCGTAAAATTCGGCTTCCGTGTAGCCTTCTTGCAGCAGGGCGTACTCCGGCGCGTTGTATCCCATCAAATACAGATAGGTATGGGCCAGGTCCGCTTGAAAGCCTAACGACTCAGGCATTCCAACACCTTCGAGGATATCGAGCATATCCCGCCAACTGTGCATTCCCGCCCAACAAATCTCACCCTCAGCGGCCAATCGTTGCCCATGGTCCTTGGCGATCTTCGCGGCTTCTTTAAAGGTATCGACAATGGTTTGCGTGTTGGCCTTTTTGTTTTGTCGCCATTTTTCGACACCGAACTCGGCGCTGTCGATACGAATGACGCCGTATTTGCGAATACCATGCTTCTCAAAAATACCAGCGATACGGCAAGCCATTCTCACAGCGGACAGAAATTTCTCGCGTGCGGCAGCGTCCCCCATGGCTGAGTCACCGACGGTGCCTGGCCAAACAGGAGCCACCAACGAGCCTACTGAAAAACCATAGCTGGCGATTTGATCGGCGATCCGATAAAGTTCGGCGTCGTTCGCATTGGGGTCCGTGTGCGGCAAGAAGAGAAAGTAGTCGATACCGTCGAATTTTTGTCCGTTCACGTTGGCTGCAGCGGTAAGTTGCAGCATGCGTTCCAGACTGATAGGTGGCTCTTGGTCCGGTCCGTCCCCTTTGCCCACCAATCCAGGCCACATGGCGTTGTGAAGTTTTGGAGATGTCTTGGCTGGCATGGATTATGCTCCGGTGTAACTTGTTGTTAATTTGGAAAGGAATTGGGTGAGTTAAGACTGATTAGAATGCGGGGAAGGAAAACGGGCGGTCGTTTGGTCGAGACACCCGGATCGCTTGTCGCTCGTGCCGGAACGCGACTCCAACTAGGAGGCCTGGTTTTTCCAAGCTCCATTCTTTGGCAAGTTGGCATGGGCGTCCGGTCCGAAGTATCGCAAGCCTACCAGCGGTTCGCTTCCGTTGTTCTCGATTTCAACCCCGCGCGACGCAGCGTCGTGGCTGATGAAAACTTCGTCTTCGGTGTTTTGGCCGAATCGGATCATCGCAGGTGTTTGGAGCGCGAGTTTGCCGATTCGTCCTTTGCCCTGAACGGTGATCCAACCACTGGCCGCGTTGTCCCTAAGCGTACACTTGGCGCCCGGTTCAACGGTCAACTCCTTTGCGCTAAAGAGTTGCTTGCCATCGATCGTTCCATAAACAATCCATTTGTCGGTGAATCCACTGCCACTCTTGGACTTGTCTACAATCGGTTCAATGTAATTGCTATCTTTGAAATGAGTGTCGACGTTCTTGTCCCAGTCCAATTGACCGACGATAAAATCCAGATCGTTGTGTTTTTCAGGCGGCATGTCCTTGACCAACAGCGACCAAGGTACATAGCGTCCCTCGACGATCGACTGGTACATTCCAAAGACGTCGCTGCCCCATTGAGGCTCGTAGGTGCAGAGCGAACCGGGGGCGTGCAACACTCCCGGAGGAATCAGCCAGCCTGTTCCACGTTTGAGTCGATAGGCGCGCGATAAATCCAGAATGCCATTGTCTCCTTTGTTCCAATTTTCAAGGCATCGACGAAGATCCTGTTTGGTGGTGCCTGGTTCCAAACCCATAAATGTATAAGAGAAATTATTGTCGACGTTGTTGTATTGGGGCGGGAAATAATAGCTCTCGGGCTTTCCTTCCTGGCCGACAAGTTTTGCATCTTCCTGGGACTGGTGCATGTGGTGCGGGATGGGGCCCATGTTGTCAAAGAACTTGGAATAGACAGGCCATCGCGAGTATTGGTCGTAGATTGCAGAGCCAACCAGCTTCGCTCCTTGCTCGCTGACAGCGTCTTTCAGCAAGAATTTTTTCCCTTCGAACAAACAAAAGCTCAGTCCCTCGTGCCAAACGCGACCTTCGTTGGCTGCCTCGGTCGTGCTCGAAAACCATCGCTCGTCAATTCCACCACGGTTTGCACCAAATGCGTACAAGTCGCCTGGATACAATTTAATTCGGCGTCCAGGGTGCAGGAAACTGCGTGGGACCCACGTGGGAGTGAGTCGCAACAGTCCTTCGCCTGCGTCCAGAGCTTGATTTAAGAGCTTTCCAACGTTGTCTCTCGAGACTAATCCGTCGTCCAAACCGGTACTTGGCATTCTAAAACTCTCAATCCGACGATAGGAAGGTATCTGGGAACATGCGATTAAGGCTCATTTGTATTCGGCCATTCGCTAGCTTTCAAGGTGCTAGCCGCCGAAGGCTTCGCGGTTTGTCTCTAGAAAATTGTGCGCAAACCCGATAGTTTACCAACGAGGTATTGCATGTCGGAACATTCCAAAAACTCATACAGCGAACGATTGACGCTCCAGCAGGGGCGAGACTTTGGGCGCAGCGGAGTTTGGTTCATCCTGATATGCCTACTATTTAATTCGAGCTTTCTAAGCAGCCTCGCTCGCTCGCAAGATCTCCCAACGGTCGCGCCGCTTCAGCCGAGCAGCTACTCAGGCCCAACAATCGCAGGCCCGATGCACGGCGAATTTAGCGAGCTAGCCATGCACGGTGAGTATTCTGGTTCGGCCCACACCCAGTATTCTGGATCGGCCCACGTCGCAGAGGGTTTTCCGAGAATACGCAAATTAGGCAAATTGGTTTCAATCGAGGGAAAGCAGGGTGGATTAAGGTCTGTCCGCGAATTGCAGGAGGGAGAAGCTGGCCCTGCGTTGCAAACGGGGACTGAATTCGAAATCGATGCCAACGACGGATCAACTCCAATGGTTGTGCCGCGGCTTTCGTATTTTCATCAAGAACCCTTTACGAACTACCGGGTCGACGAAAGTGCGTTTTCCTACATGCCCGGCAATGGAGATCAGTTTGGATGGATCTCGTTCGAGTCGCAGCCGTACTTGAAAAGTGGGTATCGATCAGGAATTACTAACTCAATCAACATGCATTTGCTTGCGGGACCTGATGCTGTTCCGCTGCCCCCTCGCCTATTCGACTTTTCGCTGGGCTATCAGAAGCGAGGCCGAGTTGCTGACGTACTGAGCTTTGATCTCGCTACATCCGTAGGGGTTTTCAGCGATTTTGAGGATAGTGCTCGCGAGGGTGTTCGTTTCCCAGGCCACGCGGTGGGCATGCTGCACTATTCGCCCGAAGCCGACTTGGTCTTTGGAGTCGACTATCTAAGCCGAGATGACACCAAGTTATTGCCGGTTGCCGGAATATCGTTTCGTCCTCGGAAGTTTGAAAACTTGCGTTTCGATTTGGTGTTTCCTCGGCCTCGGATCGACTACACCTTCGTTGACCAAAGCAAAATGTACTTGGCCGGCCGATTGGGTGGCGGGACGTGGGACATCGAATTTCCCAGCGACGCAAACGACGTCATGACGTATCGCGACTTGCAGTTGCTGCTGGGCTTTGAGCATCGCAACTCGGATGGAGATTTGACCGTTTGGGAGTTCGGCTACGTCTTCGATCGGAGCCTTGAATTCAGAACTCTTGTAGGCAAGACTGAATTCGATGATGCGTTCGTGTTCCGCATCGTCACTCGCAAGTAATCAGAGTAAAGCGATTGTCTCAATCGCTTCAACGATCGGGATGGTTTTTGATCGATTTAATATACGATTGGGACAATCGTTTTAATCTCGTCATAGGTACTTAGCGATGGCGCCCCCTTTGGCTGCCAACGCATCGATTCGCGCGGTGACGCGATTGTCTTCTATCAACGGTGGGGCGTGATGCGGCTTGCATGTTGCGTCGATGACCAGAGGCCCTCGACAGCCCCAATGCTTGTTGTCCGTGAAACCCATGACTCCATCGATATCCGCTGCAGGATTGCTGCGAGTAAATGTAACCCACAGAAAATTCTGAAGCGATTGGCAAACGAACTGGACATCGTCGACCAATACAACACACCGGATGCCGTTCCAAGCACGATCGTTCAGGAATGCGTTTCCTTGTTCGTTGGCAAACCGATCCCAACCGACGACAAGATCACGTGCGGAACGTTCGCTTCGATGGGCAGGTTCGATAGCCAGGACTCCCGGCAAGCAACATCGCGGATGTCGATAACCATCGGGCAGCCAGAAATTTGTCGGCAATTCGGTCGCTAAGTCATATCGCTTTGGGCCGCTCGCGGCCATCACGACTTTGGATCCTTGATTAAGTCCATGGCCGCTATAGTCCAGCGTGTCGATCGTCGTTCGAGTTTGAAAGTGCAAGTCGCGAGACCAATCGATACGCTCCAGCAGATGCTTTAGAAATGCATCGACGTCATGGATGTCAAGGTCCGGGCAATCGAAACGATTGATGATGAGCAGATATTTGGCGAGCGACATTTGGCCTTGTCCAAGAATCGCGTTGGCTTGAGTCAACAGTTCTTGAGGGCGTCCCGTCTTTTCATAGGGAGTGTATCGCTCCGATCCAATCGCCAAGAGCAATGGGTGCACTCCAGCTGCATCGACGGCATGCACTGCATGGACACCAGGCAATACGGTTGGAATGATCGGACCTGTCAGCTCATGAATTAACTGACCGAATGTAGTGTCCTCCTGAGGCGGGCGTCCAACCACGGTAAAAGGCCAGATAGCGTCGTCCCGATGGGTCGCTTTTTCGACATGCATCCACGGAAACTCGTGAGCTCTAGAGTAATATCCTAAATGGTCACCGAACGGCCCTTCGCGTTTGTTGCTATCGGGGTCGATGGTTCCGTAGATGACGAAGTCTGCGTCTGCATAAAGAGGTGCGTGGCTGTCGGAGGTGACCATGGGGATCCGGTGGCCGGCTAATGCGCCAGCAAACGTCAGTTCGCTGATCCCCTCGGGGAGCGGCATGACCGCGGCCAATGTCATCGCAGGAGTGCCGCCGACGCTGATGGCCACACGAAACGGTTTGCCTGCCGCCGAGGCTTGCTGATGGTGAACGCCGATCCCGCGATGGATTTGATAATGCAGCCCGATTTGTTGGTTGGGCGCGTAGTCGTTTCCCGAAAGCTGAACTCGATACATACCCAGATTGCAGTGCATCAAGGAGTCGGAATTCCCCTGACTCAGGACTTGAGGGAGTGTGATAAACGGACCGCCATCATCTGGCCATGAGACCAGTCTCGGGAGTTGGTCCAAGTCGATCTGGTTTTTCATAACAGGACCGGTCCTGACCCGTTTTGGCAACATGGTCCACGCGGTCCAGGGTGCACCCAAATAACGCATTGGTTTCCGAAACATTTGATTCGGATCGATCTTGAGTTCGATCGCCCTTCGAACACGGTCGAAGGTGTGCCGAAACAAGAATCGGGCTTGATCGACGGATCCGAATAGATTGCTGACCATGGGAAAGCGGCAACCGATGGGATGCGTAAAGAGTACGGCGGGGCCATTTCTCGCGTAAACTCGGCGTTGTACCTCGGCAATCTCAAGATTCGGAGAGAGGGGCTCCGAAATTTCGATCAAGCGTCCGTTTTTTCGGAGATCGAGTACAACTTGTCTCGTGCTGTGTTGCATAAACGAAATGCCAGCGGTTAACCGGCATAGAGGGTAACTGGTCCTGCGTTTGGATGGCCCAGTGGATTCGAGCGAACCGGTCTAACGTATTATTAGTCCTTTCGCGTAGGGCATTCTAAACGTAAAATCCCCGTTCGCAGAGGATGCAAGGAAGTACTTAACCATCCGACGATTTCGATCGCTGATTAACAACGAAATTATGGAAAAAAGACTATTTAATTTCTCTTCTGGGCCGGCCGTTCTGCCGGTACCTGTGCTAGAGCGAATTCGAGATGAAATGTTGTGTTTGCCCGGTTGCGGCGCGTCGGTAATGGAGATTTCACACCGTAGCAAGCAGTTCATCGCGATTCAGGAAGCCGCAAAGCAACGGTTGATTCGATTGCTCAGCATTCCGTCGAATTATGAAGTGCTGTTCTTGCAAGGGGGATCGCGCCTGCAGTTTTCGATGGTCCCTATGAATTTGCTGAGGGGCCAAAGCGGTCCCGCGCAATATGTGGTGACCGGTTCCTGGGGAAAATACGCGCTGGCCGAAGCAAAAAAAGAGGGAGCGGCAGAAGCGATCTACGACGCTGTTCAAACCAATTACGACCGCCTTCCCGCAGCCGATGAGTTCACGATCAATCCGGGGGCAGCCTACGTTCATACGACGAGCAATGAAACAATTCAAGGTGTTCAATTTCAGCACGATTTGGATTCGCCGGTGCCGCTCGTTACCGATTGTTCATCTGATATTTTCCATCGCCCAATCAACATCGCCAAGTACGGATTAATCTATGCCTGCGCTCAAAAGAACGCTGGGCCAGCCGGCGTCACCATTGTGATTATTCGCAATGACTTGTTGGCCCGATCGAAAGAGTCTTTGCCGGGCTATCTCAACTACAATCATCATGCCAAAGAGGACTCGATGTGGAACACGCCACCCACGTTTGCAGTCTATGCATTGGGTCTTGTAGCCGAATGGCTTGAGATCACCATCGGTGGCTTGGACGCGATGCACAAGATCAACGTCGAAAAAGCAAAGACGGTATACGACGCTCTCGACAGGCACCCAACGGTTTACGTGGGACACGCCCGCAAACAAGACAGGTCGTTGATGAACGTGACCTTCAGATTGCCCAACGAGGAACTCGAAAAAGCGTTCTTGAACCAAGCTCAATCCGCCGGGCTTGACTCGCTCAAAGGACATCGGAGCGTGGGTGGAATTCGTGCGAGTATTTACAATGCCATGCCCATGGCTGGCGTACAAACTTTGGCACGAGTCATGGACGACTTTGCGGCCAAGCACTCCTAGTTTCACGAGTTCACCGTTTCGCAGTTTGAATGCACTCCACGATCTTGGTTGGTCCCCTTTACACCTAGTCAGTAATTTACCCATGACGTTTCGCATTTTAGTCCTTGATCCGATCGCTCAAGAAGGCTTCGATCTCCTAGGCGCTGAAAAAGACTTTGAATATGAGGTGCGGACTGGGCTCAAGGGGGAAGAGCTTCGAGCGTCGCTAGCTGAGTTCGATGGCACAATCGTGCGAAGCGGCGTCAAGATTACCGCAGAATCACTAGAGGGAAATAAACGATTGCGGGCCATCGTACGTGCGGGCGTCGGGACCGACAACATCGACAAGAATGCGGCGACACGACTGGGCATCGTGGTCATGAACACTCCCGCAGGCAATACGCTGAGCACAGCGGAGCATGCCTTTGCGTTGATGCTTGGCTTGTCCCGCTCCATCGCCCCAGCCTATCAGAGCCTTTGTGCGGGCAAATGGGACCGCAAATCATTTATGGGCGCTCAGCTGGCCGACAAGACCTTGGGTGTCATCGGCATGGGACGAATCGGACGCGAAGTCGCGTTGCGAGGTCTCGCGTTTGGTATGCGCGTCATCGCCTTCGACCCGTTCATGTCCGACGAAGCGGCCAAAGATATGAAAATCGAAAAAGTACACGCGGTAGCTGAAATGCTTCCCAAAGTAGACTACTTGACGGTGCACACTCCCTTGACCGATGAGACCAAGTATCTCGTCGGCATGAAGCAGTTGGAATCGTTAAAGAAGGGAGTCCGATTGATCAACTGCGCTCGAGGCGGGATCTATGAGGAGGCCGCTTTGGTCGAAGGTCTCAAACGCGGCATCATCGCGGGTGTAGCTCTCGACGTCTTTGAAAACGAGCCATGCACCGACAGTCCACTCTTTGGAATGCCAGGCGTTGTCTGCACGCCGCATTTGGGGGCCAGTACCGAAGAAGCACAAACGCAAGTTGCGATCGAAGGCATTCAACTGCTGATCAATTTCTTCAAGACGGGCGAAATTCGACATGCGGTCAACGTGGCTTCGCTAGATCCAAAAACACTCGATGCGCTTCGCGGGTACTTGGATGCAGCCTATCGACTAGGCCTGCTGATGGCTCAATGGCACGTTGGCAGTATCGGCTCATGCCAACTACACTATCGTGGCGAAGTTGCGGACAAGGACACCAAGTTGCTGACGTCGGCGTTTTGCGCCGGGTTGCTCGAGCGGGCCTTGGCGGACGACGTTAACATTATCAATTCGGAAATGCTCCTTCGCGAACGCGGCATCGAGTTGACCGAACATCGCAATCGAGAACTGGGCGCATTTACTTCGTCCATGACAGCCGAGGTGTCTGGAAGCGGCGAGCGAGTGAAAGCTGGCGTTACGGTCTTTGGGAATAATATGCCCCGTTTGATCTCCATCGACGACTATCGGCTGGAAGCCTATCTGGATGGACACATGATGTTCTTTACCCACATCGACGTACCAGGCATCATCGGTCGTGTTGGAACGGTCTTCGGTCAACATCAAGTCAATATTGGCCAAATGTCGGTGGGGCGAGCAAGCCAACAGCCGGGTGGGCATGCCATCGGCGTATTAAATTTAGATGGAGTCCCTCCGGCCGTCGCCATGGAGCAGTTGTTGGCCATCAATGCCATTGAGAAAGTGCAAATGGTACACTTGCCGGGTATGGGCGTACTGCCTCACTGGCTCAGCTAGACCGAATTACTCTTGGCCTGCATCATGGAAATCAAGGCCTCGGCTGCTGCCGTTGCGAAGGATGCGTCGTTGATGTGTTCATCACGAACTACCAATTGGAAGTGATCAGCATGCCTTTGTAACCCTCGCAACAGATACTCTCGACATTCCGGAGAGTCAAAGGGCTGGCCGATACCGTCGATACTGGAGACTCCCTTGTTTGGAAACCAGACTTGTATCGGTCCACGCGACTGCGAGGCGCGCTCTCCAATCCAATTGCCCAATTGGTAATTCTCGTCCTTGGTCGTTCGCATCAGGGTCACAGTTGGATTGTGGACATGAAATTGACGATGTAAAAATCGATCCGGAACCGTCGGGAGGGGGCCGAAATTGACCATATCCAAAGCGCCCACACTGACCAACTGAGGAATCCCTCGCGACGAAGCAGCTTTAAGGCGATCTGGGCCGGCCGACAAAATGCCGCCCACCAGCTCGTCGGCCAACTCCGTGGTCGTCATGTCAAGAATTGCGTCGATGGCCCCCGCTTCGATCAGCGATTCCATCGCCTGGCCTCCGTTGCCCGTTGCATGGAATACGAGGACCTCGAAGCCCTCCGCCTCGAGAGCCGATCTCGCTCGTTGAACGCAAGGAGTCGTAACGCCAAACATGGTTGCTGCGATGACCGGTCGCTCATTTCGAGTCGTCAACTCTTTAGGAATAGTAACAAGCCCAGCCATGGCGCGGACCGCATCGTCGAGAATCAGACGGCTGATGCGATTCAGTCCTGCGATGTCGACGATCGAATTGAACATATAAATGTTTTTGTCGGCAACCCAAGGACGGACATTGCTCGACGCTAGCGTGCTGATCATGATTTTGGGAATGTCGATTGGCAGCCGCCGCATGGCCGTCGTAGCGATCGTCGTCCCCGCCGATCCGCCTAATCCGATGACGCCCGAGACTTTGCTATGGGCCTGTTGGTCCCCGAACCAATTCGAAACAGAGGTCGCCATACGCTCGACTGCTCGCCCTCGATCTGCATCTAACGATTCACTTTGCAGAATTTCGTCGCGAGAAACATCCGCCGGAAACGTAGCGGAATGAGAGCAGCTGACATCGATCAGCATGGAAGGCAAATTCAGCTGCCGAAGCCGGTCTCGAACAAAGGCAGCCTCAGTCCCTTTGGTATCACACGTTGCGATTACAAATACGGTCATTGGGATCCTCAAACAGAGCGAAGGCTCCAATATACAACAATACGTGCCTGGCACCTAGGTTTATCTCGTGCCCGCCGATTATTACCGGTTGCGAAGCCACTCAACGAATGCGGGATCGTCCATTTTGACCGCTGGTGATTCGGCACGGCGCCGTTCGAATTTGGGATCGGTCGGGTCGAAGGTGTCTTCCGGCTTGAAGACTCGCGGATCGGCGGGCACATATTTGTACGGTGTGTAGTCGGGCTTGTTGGAGAATAGATCAGAGAGATCGGAGGCCGTCGCGTCGAAAAGGTTATTTGGCCCCAACTCGAAGAGGCTGTAGATCGTTTTGATGATACTCATGATGGAAGTATGTTCATGAGAAACATATCGACGTTTTGCCCAAGGGCTTATGCACAATACAAACGATCGGTGGCGATCGATTGAATCGTTGTCTCCGCCCGAGTCGTCTTGTGTCACAAAAATTGCCATATTTCGCCACTCTGGCTGAGATGACAGGTAAGCGACGACTTTACCGAGAGCCAGATCGTTGTCCGCCATATAGCTTGCTACGTAGGGAAAACCGTTTTTCGGCATTGCCGCCGCTCCGTGGTCGTTGCACAAAGTGATGTTGAGGAAGCGTGGCAGTTTACCATCGTGTTCCTTACGATACTGTTCAATATCCTCGGCAAACCAATCGGCGCGGGCGATGTCTGGAATGTGATTGTTGTACGCCGGGTAGTCAAAATCTGTGTTGTCGTAGAGAACTTTGGGCATGGGGAAGTTCACTTGCGTGTAGGCTCCGGTTCGATTCGCCATTTGGCCTTCGTCATTGTCGGGAAACTCGAACCCTTCGCCGTAATTGCGAAACGTGATATTGCCTCGGTGGAGATGTTCCCACATGGATCCGTTCTCAAGATAGTCTTCGGGGATTTGGGATCCATTGGACGTGAAGGAAACAACTCTTCCTTTGGCCGTCTCACTTTTTTTGAATCCCCAGCCCGAGTAAAAGACGCGAGTTGTCCAAAGGCTTGGGTAGGCACCGACCAGCCATCGATGCCCGTCGCCTGACGCCTGAGGTTCCATATAGAAATTGTCTGAGATTGCGAACTGTTCCGCCAATCGAATGTGGTTGGGCATGATCGGCACGCGTTGATTTTTACCTTTCTCTTTGATCCATCCATTCATTCCGAATTCGGCATACTCCGCCTCACCGGTTGAGCCTGGGAGCCCGCCGAAAATGCCGTCAAACGTATGGTTTTCTTTGGTGATAAAAACGACGTAATGGATGTCGTATGGAAGTGTTACAGCAGGTGCGGATCGGGGGAGCATGCCGTTGTTCCGAAGAACCTCGTCGGTTCCATTTCCGACCGAAGCGAGATCGATCACATGAATCAAGCCTGGCACGTCTGCCAAGCCGAAACGTTCGTCAGAAGAGACTCTTTGGTGCTTTTGACCTCGCGGGCCAAAACCGATTCCCTTTTGTGTAGCGACATAAAGTGATTGTTCGTCTGGTGACAATCGACAGGCTGTCGGAAACCAGCCGGTTGGAATCCAGTTCTTGACGGTACCTGAATCGACATCAATAACCGCTACGGAATTGAGCCCTGAGGCGCATACATATAGTGTTTTCTTATCGCGAGTGGTTGTCATTCCCGACGGTATGACACCTCGCAACGTTGACAAATCAGCCGACGGCGCTAATTTAACAAAACGCTTGGTCTGGAGTGTGTTAGCATCCAAGTACTGAACGGTGTCGTTATTTCCGTTGGCAACGATCAACGTATCGTTGATGACGAGCAAAGAGTTGGGTGCGCTTCCACCGACAGCTTTCCCTCGATCTGCGGGCGCGTGAATTAGGATCCCCGTCTTTTCTTTGGCAACCACAGTCGGATTGTTTGGGTTCGCAACATCGAACTTCCAAACGGAGTGTGCGTCGGGGACGAGTGGATCCCCAAGCCCAGGCACTTGTCTCCCTTCGTGAAACACGCCATCCTCCGAATCTTTAGACGGGAAACCAAAGGCGGGAACCGCAAGACCTCGCGGGTTGCCTGTGCCTTGCGGCACGATCGAATAGTCGAACACCGATGTTGGCAACAAACAACTGAGACCCGTCCGATGAGAGCGCCAACGAAAACGGTTCCCGACCAGCGGGCACATCGGAGACTACATTGCCTGTTAGCAAATCGAATACGACGATTCGTTGACGAGCCACGTCGGCACCGAATACATAGCGTTCGTCCGACGAGACAACGATATCTACGATGTGAGCTTCCTCGTGGGCTGTGATCGACTGAATCGGCACTTGTTTGCGTTCTTCGAGACGACGTGTAGGAAGCTTTTCCCATTCGCTCGTGGAAAAAACTTGAATACCGTGCCCTTGGTCGCCACTTGACGTGATCAGCTTGCTACTGTCCTTGGAGAAAACAGCGCAGAACGAAGCACGCGACCATGGAATTCGAATGGATTGGTTGGAGGCTACAGTTGCTCGGCTTGGGTACACGACAATGCCTGGGTCGCATAGGCCAACTATCCACTTGCCGTCGGGGCTTGGAACCACGTTCCAAAGATCATCGCCCGTGTACAGTCGCTCTCCTTTGGGTGTAAGGAATCTTCCAT